>JAISIN010000079.1 GCA_031262085.1 Prevotellaceae bacterium | reverse complement strand
TTGTTGGGAGCATATATCCCCAAGAAAGCATTGCGTACCTTTTCGGCGGTGACAGTCGCTTCGCGGTCTGAGATTTCCCGATAGTGTTGTGTCAGGGATGCCCGCACATTGTCGAGCAGTCCATTCATCTGCTGGGCTGCGACAGATTTTCCAATAGCTCTCCCAACAGATGCGTTCCAATCTTTCGGGTCAATGTCACACTTCAAACTGAATTGGACAATCTCTCCATTCAAGGTGATGCGAGCCATCACCGCAGCCTTGCCGTTACTCTTGATAGCGCTCTTCTTAACATAGAAGAGAATCTTAAATGTACTTCGTTGCATAACGTTCATTTTTAAGTTGCAAAATTATTTTCTTTCACTTGAAAATGAGCCATTTGAGCAACGCCAAATCGCGTCAGGATAACGCCAAATCGCGACATTCGTAACCTGCCGGAATAGGTTACGATTTCAAAACCGACAGGTTACGATTTAGGTACTGAACTCTGTCCGAGTTTGGCTTTTTGATGACTTTCGGTTGTCACCGTCCAAATGCAAAAAAGCCCGTAGAATGTTGCTTCTACAGGCTTTTTGGTTTGATTTGTCACTTCGTTGGAAGTGGCTTCGCGGTGCGTACGGGACTCGAACCCGTGACCTCCTGCGTGACAGGCAGGCATTCTAACCGGACTGAACTAACGCACCTAAAGTAGAATAATGAGCAAAATACAATCTCTCGATTGCGGGTGCAAAGGTAGATATTAATTTCATATCTGCAATAGATACTGCATTTTTTTATGTGTGTGAGAAGCTAACGTGCAACCAACCTATAATCCCCAGCACAACCACCAACAAAGTTTGTATGCTGTGTACGATCAAAGCAAAAACAGCAGCATCCATAGCATGGACACCGTATAACATCATCATGGTTATCACGGCAAAGTGCCACGGACCTGCCCCGTTGGGCGTAGGTACCAGTATGGCAAACGTGCCGCCGACAAACATCACCAGCCCTGCAAGTACCGACAAATGCTCCGTAAAGGGGAAGCACCAAAAGGTGATATAGAAATGAAAAAAATAACAACCCCATATTAATACGGTGTAAAGCACAAACAAAGGCATATTGCTTACACCTTTTAGCGACATGATGCCTTCCCATACACTAACAGCCATGCCTTTTACTTTCTCGAAAAACGAAAGCGTATGCAGCAGATAATAAGCCAATACCCCTACTCCTATTACACAGAATAATGATATATAGAACCATACTGATGTAAAAAGGTGCATCAGCGAAGGAATCTTAGTGCCGGTTTCTTCGAAAAACCGAAGGAATACCGGCATCTGTGTCATAAATGTAACGCCTGCTATCAACAAGATGCACAACATATCTATCACACGCTCCGTTACGACCGTACCCAACGATTGTGCAAACGGCACGCCATCGTAACGCGATAGTATGCCACAACGAGACACCTCCCCCACCCGAGGTAAAACCAGATTGGCAGCATACGATACAAATATGGCATCCACACAATTACTCGTACGGGGATGAGCGCCCAAGGGGGCTAACGTCAATGTCCAGCGCCAACCGCGAAAGATGTGACTTAACGCACCCAAAAGCAATGAGATGAGCATCCACATCCAATTGGTATCGACGCGCAAGACCTTGCCCACACGGGTAAAATCGAAATCACGATAAATCCAATAGAGGATAAATACCCCCAAAGCAATGGGGAGAGAGATTTTTAATATCTTTTTTATATGTCTATTCATTTTAAAAGAACTACCTTTGCCGCCTGCAAAAGTAACTATTTACATAGAATATTTGGTACATGAAGACAGTAAAACCTAAAAAGTTTCTCGGACAGCACTTTCTGAAAGACTTGGATGTGGCACAGAGAATAGCCGACAGCATAGACGCCTGTCCCGCACTACCCGTTGTAGAGGTAGGACCGGGAATGGGTGTGCTTACGCAATTCCTCATTCGTAAAGAGCGACCGCTAAAAGTGGTAGAGGTGGATTACGAATCGGTAGCCTATTTGCACAAAGCCTTCCCGACCATCGAAGATGATATTATCGAAGACGATTTTCTCTCCATGAATCTTTCCCGATTGTTCGACGGACAACCCTTTGTGCTGACCGGAAACTATCCCTATAACATATCCAGCCAAATATTCTTTAAAATGTTGGAGTACAAAGACAACATACCATGCTGTACCGGCATGATACAGAAAGAGGTAGCCGAACGCATAGCCGCCGCACCGGGTAAGAAAACCTATGGTATACTGAGCGTTCTAATACAAGCTTGGTATCATGTGGAGTACCTTTTTACGGTCGATGCAGAAGTATTCAATCCGCCCCCCCAAGTGAAAAGCGCCGTTATTCGCTTGACACGAAACAATACCACCGAATTAGGATGCGATGAAAAACTGTTTAAACAGGTAGTGAAAACCACCTTTAACCAACGACGGAAAACCCTGCGCAATTCTATCAAACCAATACTGGGCAAAGATTGTCCGTTGACGACCGAACCTCTCTTCGATAGACGTCCCGAGCAACTATCGATACGGGAGTTTATAGAATTGACCAATCAATGTGCCAACGTAATCAGGTAATATGGATTTGAACGAAGAATATATCGACCGGGTAAAAGCCCTGATCGAACAGAAAGAAACAGAGCAGCTAAAAGCACTGCTGACAGACCTGCACCCTGCGGATATTGCCGAACTGTGCAATGAACTGACGGCAGAAGAGGCACGTGCCGTCTATCGGCTCTTAGATAACGAAACCGCGGCAGATGTGTTAATGGAAATGGACGAAGACGTGCGCAAAGATTTTCTGGAACTGCTGCCGTCGGAAACCATTGCCAAACGCTTCGTCGATTATCTCGACACCGACGATGCCGTAGACTTGATACGCGAACTCGACGAAGATAAGCAGGAAGAGGTACTCTCGCACATCGAAGACATAGAACAAGCCGGCGACATTGTAGACCTATTAAAGTACGACGAAGATACCGCCGGCGGATTGATGGGCACGGAAATGGTTGTGGTGAACGAAAACTGGAGTATGCCCGAATGTCTCAAAGAGATGCGACAACAAGCCGAACAGCTCGACGAGATTTATTATGTGTACGTTATCGACGACGAAAACCGGCTGCAAGGAGTATTCCCGCTGAAGAAAATGATTACTTCACCATCTGTATCGAAGGTGAAGCACGTCATGAAGAAAGATCCGATCTCCGTGCATGTAGATACTCCATTAGACGATGTGGTACAAACCATCGAGAAGTATGACCTTGTGGCTATACCCGTTATCGATAGCATCGGACGATTGGTGGGACAAATAACCGTAGACGACGTCATGGACGAAGTACGCGAACAGTCGGAACGCGACTATCAACTGGCTTCGGGTTTGTCGGGCGATGTCGAAACCGGAGACAATTTTGCCCGTCAAACCGCAGCCCGATTGCCGTGGCTGCTGATAGGCATGATTGGCGGAATAGGAAACTCGATGATATTAGGAAACTTCAACAACACCTTTGTCACACACCCCGAGATGGCTCTATACATCCCACTCATTGGAGGAACCGGCGGAAACGTAGGAACACAATCATCGGCTATCGTGGTACAGGGACTTGCCAATAGCTCACTCGACGCCAAAGACTTACTCAAACAAATCAGCAAAGAATCGGTCGTAGCCCTCACCAATGCTTCTATCATCTCCATGCTGGTATATATCTATAATTTCATTCGGTTCGGAGGAACGGCAACCGTCACCTACTCGGTATCCATAAGCCTCTTTGCCGTCGTCATGTTCGCCTCAATCTTCGGAACGCTGGTGCCCATGACATTAGAAAAACTCAAAATAGACCCGGCAATAGCAACCGGTCCCTTTATTGCCATCACCAACGACATTATCGGAATGATGTTATATATGGGAATAACCGTACTACTTTCGTAACCAAAATGATAAAATAGACAAAATAGACGAAGCTTTTGTCAGCAAAGTAAGCTTCTTCCATCATCTTATTAAAAAAAATAAGAAAAAATAGAGGAAGTGATTGTTTTATTTCCTTAATTTGCACAATAAAATCAAAAGAACCCCGGAACGCAAGCGTTCCTCTAACATATTATAATGAAATGACGGACACCCATGACACTAACCTCCCAAAAGCAACAGAGGAGTTAGAAGAAGAAAAGAAAAAGGTAGAAAACGCCGAAGCAACAGAAGCTCCGGTAGAAATAACCGTGCAAGAAACAATGCCCGAAACAGTCGTGCAAGAAGAACAGGTACCTAATGATTCCACCGAAGAAGCTGCAAGCAAAACAAGTAAGGAAGAAATCCTTGCTCACCTGAAAGAAATCGCTACCCAAGTAGAAAACGTGGAAAAACAGGAAATAGACAACCTGAAACAAGCATTCTACCGACTACACAACGCCGAACAGGAAGCCGCTAAAAAGCTTTTCGTAGAAAACGGAGGTACTGAGGAAGAATTCGTACCGGTCAAAGACCCAGTCGAAGAAGAGATGAAAAACGTGATGTCCGTTATCCGGGAGAAAAGAAGCTCGCTCAATAATGAACTGGAAAAGCAAAAAGAGCTGAATCTGCAAATCAAACTCTCTATCATTGAGGAGTTGAAAGAATTGGTAGAATCGCCCGAGGATGCCAATAAATCTTATTCCGAATTTAAAAAGCTCCAGCAACAGTGGAACGAAGTAAAACTCATACCACAAGGAAAAAGTTCCGAGTTGTGGAAGAACTACCAACTCTATGTAGAAAAGTTCTACGACCTGCTGAAGTTAGACAAAGAATTCCGTGAATACGACTTCAAGAAAAATCTCGAAGTAAAAATCCGCTTGTGCGAAGCCGCCGAGAAACTCGCCGAAGAGAAAGATATTGTATCGGCATTCCACCAACTGCAAAAGCTGCACGCCGAATTCCGTGAAGCAGGTCCCGTGTCAAAAGATAAACGCGAAGAGATATGGCTGCGCTTCAAAGCTGCGTCGACCATGATCAATCGCCGTCATCAGCAGCACTTCGAAGTACTCAAAGCAAGCGAACAACACAATCTCGACCAAAAGACCGTGATATGCGAAATCGTAGAATCTATTGACTACAAAGAACTGACGCACTACGCTGACTGGGATAGCAAAACGCAAGAAATCATTGCCCTGCAAAACAAATGGAAAACCATTGGCTTTGCACCCCAACGAATGAACGTGAAGATCTTCGAACGATTCCGTAAGGCATGCGACGAATTCTTCCGTCGCAAAGGGGAGTTCTTTAAATCGCTCAAAGAAGGCATGAATGCCAATTTGGAACAGAAGCGCAACCTCTGCCAACAAGCCGAAGCACTCAAGGAGAGTACCGATTGGAAGAACACATCCGACGCGCTGGCAAAACTCCAAAAAGAGTGGAAAACCATCGGACCGGTAGGCAAAAAATACTCGGAAGCGCTATGGAAACGATTCATCGGCGCTTGTGACTACTTCTTCGAACAAAAAGCCAAAGCTACATCGTCCACACGAACAGTAGAAACAGAAAATCTTGCCAAGAAAAAGAAGCTGCTCGAACAACTCGCCGCCTTGGAGCAAGGAGATAGTGCCGCCGATGAAGTGGCAAACAAGGTAAGAGGAATCATGCTGGAATGGAACAACATCGGGCATGTACCTTTCAAAGATAAAGACCGTTTGATTAAACAATACAACGAACGTATTGATGCACTCTTCAAACGTTTCAATATCGACGCCTCTACCAAGAAGCTCACTAACTTTAAAGCCAACATCACCAATATTCAGGAAAGCGGTCCTCAAAACCTCTACCGCGAACGCGACAAATTGGTACGTCAGGCAGATATCTTGAAGAACGAGCTACAAACCTACGAGAATAACTTAGGATTTCTTACTACCTCGTCGAAAAAAGGAAGCAACCTGCTCACGGAACTGAACAGAAAGATGGAAAAGTTGCGCGACGATTTAGTATTGGTGCAGGAAAAGATAAAACTGATAGACGAAAGCCTGAAGACGGAAAACGCCGACAAGGAGGAAGAGGCTTAAAGACCGAATCACTCAAGTCGCAATGTTTCTATCTTTTCCAAACGCGACCGAAGACGAGACATCAACGAACGGCGAATAGCAAGCGTCATACGACAATCCGTATCGTATGTTTGTGTCACAATAACCGGTTCCTCCTCTTTGACAACGCGCATCACATCGTTCATAAAAGGATATTCAAACAGAATGGTTACCGATTCGTCGACCGTTCGTTCTATTACAGCAGCCGAGGCAATTGCCTCGGCTGCCGCCATTCTATAAGCCACCGTCAAGCCGCTCGTACCCAATTTGATTCCGCCGAAATAACGCACAACAATGATTAGCACATTGGTCAGCTCATGGGCATTAATCTGACCTAAAATAGGTTTACCCGCCGTACCCGATGGCTCGCCGTTATCATTAATCCGATAATCAACTCGTTCGTGCCCTAACATATAGGCATAACAAACATGACGTGCATCGTAATACTTCTTTCGATAAATATCCAGATATTCCTTTATTTCTTCTACACTACATACCGGCAAGGCAAAAGCAAGAAACTTGCTCCGCTTTTCCGTGTATATCCCTTGAGCCGAAGCTTCTATCGTTTTATAAGAATCTGTTAGGGTCATGGCATGAGGAATAATATAAAAACAATACTTTTTTCAACTTTTTATTCGCCTTTTAATGAATATACAAGAAAACATCCCTATATTTGTCAGAAAGTTACATCACTAAAAACGATCCCATTATGACAGCAACAGACAACAGCCGCACCATAGAGGTGTTTAAAGGTTCCCCTTGGGAATCCGAACTTGTAAAAGGATTATTGGAAAACAACGGTATCGTCAGCATACTAAAAGATGGACTGATGAGTACCATCGCTCCGTATATTGCACCCGACGTGACCATTTTGGTTAATGAAACCGACTACGAAGCCGCCATGGAGGTGATTCGTTCGCGCGAAATTACGACTGAAGGGGAGTAACAAAAGCCTCCCAAAGAGTGTTTGACGGCACAGGAGCCTCTACCGATATATCTAATCCCGATACGGGATGCACAAAACGTATATATCGTGCATGCAGACAAATGCTTCCGTCGGAGTTAGAACGGGGATAGCCGTATTTCAAATCTCCCTTGATGGGACATCCTATCTTTGCCAATTGGCAGCGAATCTGATGATGGCGCCCGGTTTTCAGATCGACCTCTACCAAAAAGTAGTTTTGCGACTCTCCTATCAGACGGTAATGCAAAACTGCTTTTTTGCTGTCGGGTACTTCATTGTCGTAAGCATAACTCCTATTCTTCTTTTCATTGCGTACCAGATAGTTTACCAACTCGCCTTCCTCCGGCTGGGGCGTTTCTTTTACGATTGCCCAATATGTTTTCTTAACTGCACCGACTTTAAACATCTCATTCAGTCGCGCCAACGCCTTGCTTGTCTTGGCAAAAACAACAAGACCGCTTACGGGACGGTCTAATCGGTGAGTAATACCGACGAAAACATTACCGGGCTTCTGATATTTCTCTTTCAAGTATTGTTTTACAATCTCAGAAAGCGGCACATCACCCGTTTTGTCTCCTTGTACTATTTCGGAAGCGGTCTTGTTGACTATAATAATGTGATTATCTTCGTAAACGACAGTCATTGCGGCTACATATTCATACCACCATCTACTTGAATGACTTGCCCCGATACATACGAGGAGAGGTCGGATGCAAGATACAATGCGGTATTAGCCACATCGTCGGGGGTTCCGCCTCGACGCAACGGAATCTTTTTGCTCCACTCGGCTTTTACTTCTTCGGAAAGCGACGCCGTCATATCGGTCATGATAAAACCGGGAGCTATCGCATTTGCACGGATACCGCGAGAGCCTAATTCCTGAGCTATTGATTTTGCCAAAGCAATGAGTCCTGCCTTAGAAGCAGCATAGTTTGCCTGTCCGGCATTACCGTGAACACCTACTACCGAAGCCATATTAATAATACTCCCAACTCTCTGTCGCATCATTATAGGAGTGCAGGCATGAATAAAGTTGAATGCCGACTTCAGATTCACATTTATGACCATGTCCCATTGCTGCTCACTCATGCGCATCATCAGTCCATCGCGTGTTATGCCGGCATTGTTCACCAAGATGTCAATACGACCAAACTCTTTATGTATTTCTTCTACCACTTTGGCTGTGTCGGCAAAATTGGCAGCATTCGACGCATACCCCTTAGCTTTTACCCCCAAGGCTTCCAATTCTTTGGTAGTATTTGCTACGTTCTCATCCAACACCAAATCGGTAAATGCGATGTTGGCTCCTTCGGCAGCAAATCTCAGTGCAATAGCCTTTCCAATACCGCGCGCCGCGCCAGTGATAAGGGCACTCTTTCCTTCTAATAATTTCATACTTTGTTTTTGTTATGGATTAATAATGTCTTTTCTACGCAATGCGCCGAATATAATATTGACAACCGCCTTGTCGAGTTCTTCATTTGTCAGACCGACGCCTATCTGTCCTCGTATATAGGGTACTTCGATGCCTTTTACGCAGTAATGTATCAACTCGGCAGTAACGTCAATATCGTCAATTTGGAAAATTCCTTCTTTCATTCCCTCTGCGAGCACGCTTTTGAAGAGTTGAATTTCTTTGGCATCAAACCTTTTGCGTTCTTTTTCGACCAACCATATATCGCGAAAGAAGTCAGCCCGCAGCGTTCCATTGCGATAGACCACTTCTTTGACCGCATCCAATCGGGTATAAATCATTTCAATGATCTTCCGGTCAGGCGATATTTTCTTATCTACCACCTGCTTCATCGTTTTCGAGAGGAGTTCCAATTCCGATTCGACCACGGCCATATAAATATCTTCCTTACTTTTAAAATAGGTATAGAGTGTTCGTCTACCTTTTTTAGAAGCCAGAGCAATATCATTCATAGTGGTGTTCTCAAGTCCCATCCTCGCAAAGAGCTGACGGGCAACTTCCACTAATTTAGCTTTTGTCCTCGATACTGTTACTGTCATATCTATTTATACACATTGCTAATTATGCGAGCAAAAGTAGAACATTCTTATCTATCATACAAGAAAACGCACACATTATTAACACTTTATTGTTTTTTCTCAAAAAATAAACAGATTTCCTCTTGCATAATAAAAGAAAAACTGTACCTTTGCACCCGTTAAACGAAAACATCGCGGAGTGGAGCAGTTGGTAGCTCGTTGGGCTCATAACCCAAAGGTCGTACGTTCGAGTCGTACCTCCGCAACACAGAGAAAAGGGTAGATAATTGAGGTTCAATTATCTACCCTTTTCTCGATTATACTATATAATTGGCACGCGTTGGTTGCCCTTGGGTATGCAACAACTCATATCAATACAGACACACGACGGTTTATCTTTTTACCGATATCCGGCAAAGTACTTGCGGAAGAAGAGAATTTGGTAGTCGATGGAGTTGTTCCAGTATTCGTTGGAATGACCGCCGGGACGAACGATGAAGTCGTGGTTGATGCCGCTGTCGAGAAGGCGCTGGTGCAACGCTTTGTTTACTTCGAGGAAGAAGTCTTTGACACCGCAATCGATAATCAGTGCCAATTGCCCGTCGCTGATGCGGTCAACTTGGTTGATTACCGTATGGCTGTCCCACACATCACGGTTGTCCGCATACTCTCCCAGCAATCGACTCATCCCCCAGGCACCAGGGAAAGGGCGGATATCGACACCGCCGCTGGTACTACCTGCTGCGCCGAACACGTCGGGATGGCGGAATGCCAGCCACAAGGCGCCATGTCCACCCATGCTGAGACCGGTGATGGCGCGGGCTTCGCGACGCGCAAGGGTTGCGTAAGTAGCGTCGGTATAAACCGGAAGTTCGGTACCCACGAAAGTTTCGTAACGGAAAGCGGGGTTCTTGGGGCTGTCCCAATACCAGCTGTTGTTGCCGTCGGGGCAGACGAAAATGATGCCTTCGGCGTCGGCAATGGCGGGCAGTTGCGGTTTTACTTGCAACCACATATTAGCCCGACCGCCGAATCCGTGCAGCAGATAGATGGTGGGACAGGGTTGGGCAGCATTGCCGACAGCCTTGTCAGGGAGGATGTAGATGACTTCCACGGTTTTGTTCATGACGTCGCTACGCACTTGTATGGTGTCGATGCGGGCTGCCTGCAACGTCAGCGGGAGGCAGAAGAGCAGCGTTGTGCTCAAAAATTGTTTGATGTTCATAGTTGATATAATATCAGAGAATAAAGGGAAATAGGGAATCTGCAAAATCAAAGCTTTTTTGCCTAACAACCGACTTTCGGATTAATCCCAAAAAGGCAGCTCTCACAACGGAGAGTTGCCTTTTTTATTTAGCTCAATCAAATAGATGGTTAGTCGTTCACTTTAGCCATGTGAGCAATCAGATCAAGCACCTTGTTCGAGTAGCCAATTTCGTTATCATACCAAGCGATAACCTTGACAAAGGTATCTGTCAGAGCGATACCGGCTTTGGCATCAAAGATAGAGGTGAGATCGCATCCCAAGAAGTCCGACGAAACAACAGCATCTTCGGTATAGCCCAGAATGCCTTTGAGTTCACCTTCCGAAGCTTCCTTCATGGCTGCGCAGATTTCTGCATACTTGGCAGGCTTAGCTAAGTTCACGGTCAGGTCGACTACCGAAACATCCAAAGTCGGAACGCGCATCGACATACCGGTAAGTTTGCCGTTCAGCGAAGGAATTACCTTTCCTACTGCCTTAGCAGCACCGGTCGACGAGGGGATGATGTTGCCCGATGCGGCACGACCGCCACGCCAGTCTTTCATAGACGGACCATCGACAGTCTTTTGCGTAGCCGTGGTAGAATGTACGGTGGTCATCAAGCCATCGGTAATGCCCCATTTGTCGTTCAACACTTTGGCAATAGGAGCCAAACAGTTGGTTGTGCACGATGCGTTCGATACAAACTGTGTACCTTTCACATAGCTATTCTCGTTTACACCACATACAAACATCGGGGTATCGTCTTTCGAAGGAGCCGACATCACGACATATTTGGCACCTGCAACGAGGTGAGCTTGTGCTTTTTCTTTGCTAAGGAACAGACCGGTAGATTCTACTACATACTCTGCACCTACTTCGTTCCATTTCAGGTCGGCAGGATTTTTCTCGGCAGTTACACGAATAGCTTTGCCATTCACAATCAACTTGCTGTTTTCCATATCCACGTCGATAGTACCTTTGAACTGACCGTGCATGGTGTCATACTTCAGCATGTATGCCAAGTAATCTACCGGACAAAGGTCGTTGATACCAACGATTTCAATATCGTTTCTTGTTTGAGCAGCGCGGAATACGAAACGTCCGATGCGTCCGAATCCATTAATACCTACTTTAATCATTTTGTTTAAACTTTTAAGGGTTCTATTGTTAGTATTCAAATTCTTTTTTACCTTAATACACATACAGCTTTCAAAAAGCGGTGCAAAAGTACTAATTTGTTTTGATAGTTGTACTCATCCTTACTCTTAATAAAATGTAATAACGTGCTATGCTACAAATTGTTCAAGAAAGAGTCTATCAGCTCTTTCAAGCGGGCAATAGAGTAAGGCGTGGAAATAGTTTCGTTACACCCCGACTGAAAAGCTTGTCTTTGTTCTGTATAGTACGCGTGCTCGATTATAGCAATGATTGGAATTGTGGGGCTGATCGTCCGCACTTTTTCTATCACCGTTGCACCGTTTACAGTAGGTAAATGCATGTTTATCACAACCATATCGGGTCGCAGATCGATAAAACGGTCGATGGCTTCTTGTCCATCGGTGACCCATATCATGTTATAGCTATCTTTCATCGTTTCTTTGATTTGTCGATAACTGTTTTCCGATTTATCGGCAAAGAGCACTTTTCGTTTTTTGAGAGTCCTCTGGTTTCGCATTTCACTGTTGAGCAGATGCAAATGAGCTGCGAAGGTGCTCCCGATACCTAATGTGGAGGTTACCTTTATCTCTCCTCCCAACCGATCCATGATATGCTTGCAAATAGGCAGTCCCAAACCGGTGCCTTGTTTAAACTCGTCGAGTTTCTCAAAACGGTTAAAGATCGTCGACAACTTTTCTTTTGGGATGCCACATCCGGTATCGGTTACGTATATACGAGCATGGTCGTTTTCGCGTTCGGCGCCCAAAGTAATACTTCCTTCGGTGGTATTTTTGATGGCATTCGACAAAAAGTTATTCAACACTTGTGTTAACCGATTGCGGTCAGCATACACATAGATATCTTCTTCGGGCAAAACAATATAGAATTGCAATGGAGCAGGTATTTTCAGCGATGTTTCCATCTCCATATCTTTAATAAGTCGGGTAAGTGAGATTCGCTCAAAGTGCATCTCTTCTTTTCCGGCTTCGATGCGCGACAGATCTAATATGTCGTCGATAAGTTGAAGTAGCAAACCGCAGTTTTTGCGAATAATGGCGAGGTATTCGTCACGCTCTTCAGGATCTTCGTTCATTGATACAATTTCGGAGAATCCGACAATAGCATTTAGCGGTGTGCGTATCTCGTGGCTCATGTTGGCAATGAATACGTTCTTCATGCGGTCGGCTTCTTCGGCTTTTCGTTTGGCTTCGATCAGATCTTTAGACCGGCGCACTCGTTGACTGATATCGTGAATCAATGCCAAGACCTTGCCATCTTCAAAGGGAGCAATACGCGCCTGATAATAGAAGTGTTGGTCGAATACGGTAAGCGGATACTCTATTTCACACAATTTCTGCTCTTGCAGACATTCATGGATTGTTTCTATAAACAATTCGCTTACTTCGGGAGAATAAAGATCGCGAGCATCGGTGCCTATCAACTTATCCGGCGTATGTAGCAATTCGATTGCCGACGATTTCATGACATCAACAAAAAAGAAGTTTTCGTCAAAGATGAAGATAAATTCAGGAATAGCTTCGATGATACGACGCCCCTTTTCTGCCAATTGAACAAATTCTTGATCTTTCGCTACCTTTTCGTTTATGTTGGTGGTATAGACTATTAGCCCGTCGAGCACGCCATCTTTTTCATGAGCGACAAAATGATCTTCAGCCCATACGATTTCGCCTTTAGTTCCCATATAACGATATGTTAACGTATTGGAATGTATCTCCTTACGGATAACTGATTCAAAAAACCGCTTGTAGTGCAGCAAATCATCAGGGTGAATGTATGCATACGACCCTTCTAAAGAAGAGAAATGTATTCCAATCTTGTCTAATCCCAATATTTGAAAATAGGCTTCATCCAAGAAACACTCACCGGTGAAAATGTCGTATTCCCACAAAGCTATTCCATGCGCAGACAAAACCGACATAATTTTCTTTATATCCTCGGTTTGAACGTCAATATCTCCAGCATGATAGAATGTATTTACAGTTACCATCGTTTTAACTATTTATATAAAACAGCTATATACTTACAAAATCGATGCAAATGTACTACAAAAACTAAATGCGTCTACATTTTCTCTTCTTTTTTTGAAAAAAAATGTACTACCTTTGCCGCATAAGTGTATTATATATGAATCAAGATACAATTTGCGCCATAGCTACTGCGCCGGGCGGAGCATTGGGCGTGATACGCGTTTCCGGACCGAATGCCATTGCCGTATTATCACATATATTTATACCGGCATCACGCAAAGTTCGTATAACGACCTGTCCGTCTCATACATTATTATATGGGCACATTCACGACGGCGATAAGTTAATCGACGAGGTTGTTGTTTCGCTATACCGTGCTCCCCACTCGTATACCGGAGAAGAGAGTGTAGAAATCAGTTGCCATGGATCAAGCTATATATTGCAACAAGCCATGCAGTTGCTCATCCGCAATGATTGCCGGTTGGCACATCCCGGCGAATACACACAACGGGCATTCTTGAACGGGAAGATGGATTTAAGTCAAGCCGAGGCTGTGGCAGATTTGATAGCTTCGACTTCGGAAGCCACTCATCGACTGTCAATGAATCAGATGCGCGGCGGATTTAGTCGAGAGCTTGCCGGATTGCGTGACCGGCTATTGCATTTCACTTCGCTGGTTGAGCTGGAACTCGACTTCAGCGATCATGAAGATGTAGAGTTTGCCGACCGTTCTGAGCTTCATCATTTGGCGGATGAAATAGAGGCTATCATCTCGCGTCTTGTTCGCTCTTTTAGTGTAGGGAATGCTATTAAGAATGGTGTCCCCGTAGCTATTGTCGGCGAGACCAATTCCGGTAAATCTACCCTGCTCAATGTTTTGCTCAATGAAGAGAAAGCTATTGTCAGTGACATTCACGGCACCACCCGCGATGTCATTGAAGATACGGTCAACATCGGCGGCATTACGTTTCGTTTTATTGATACAGCCGGCATTCGCGATACGACCGATACCATTGAATCATTGGGCATCAAACGTACTTTTCAGAAATTAGCACAAGCCGAAATTGTACTATGGGTGATAGATGCCCGTGAGGCAGATGAACAATACCATAAACTTGCCCCTCGCTTACGGTCGCTGACTAAGGATAAACGCCTTATTCTGATATTCAACAAGTCCGATCTTCTTGCTTCCTACGAATCATCTTCATTGATGGTTGCTGCTCTGTCCGGCATAGAGACATTTTCTACCATTTCTATTTCCGCAAAATATAGCAAGCGCGTAGACGAATTGCAGCAACTACTGGTACAAGCAGCCAGCCTGCCTTCTGTTACGCCCAACGATGTCATTGTGACCAATGTTCGTCACTACGAAGCTCTGTCACAAGCGCTGGAAGCCATCCAACGCGTACAGCAAGGTCTCACCGACAATCTATCAGGCGATTTTCTGTCGCAAGATATTCGTGAGTGTATCTATCATTTAAGTGATATTGTAGGAGAAGTGACAACGGATATGGTGCTTCATAATATATTTAAGAATTTCTGCATAGGAAAGTGAAATCCCCAACAACGATGCAAAGAATCCATCAACAACAAACAGTAATGCACAAGGAACTCATATACATCTTCATCGGCGGAGGCACCGGCAGCGTGTTGCGCTACATGGTGCAGCAATTGCTGCACGAGCGGATAGTGCCCTACCACTTCCCATGGGCGACCTTTGTCGTCAACTTACTTGGCAGTTTCCTCATCGGATTGTTTTACACCCTTTCCGACCGTTTCAACCTTTCGCCGGAAGTGCGTCTATTCCTCACGACCGGCCTCTGCGGCGGCTTTACCACATTCTCCGCCTTTTCCAACGACGGCGTAACACTGCTCAAAGGAGGCTTCTACGGCACATTCTTGCTATACACGCTGCTCAGCGTAGGCATCGGGGTGATGGCAGCAGTGAGTGGAGGGATGCTATTGAGGCGATGACATCAGTCCGTGGCAAGGAAGTGACTGGAGAGAATCAATGCGAGGGTGAAGATGGTAATGATTTTCAGAACGATCTCCCCTCCCCTCCTTCAGGAAGGAGGGGTGGCGCGTAGCGACGGGGTGGTAGGAAGTAAGTCCGAAGGGGATAAGCAGTTTATTTAGAACTGCTCTTCTTTCGCTCTCGCCCTCTTCCTCTTCCTTTTCTGTCTTTTCCCTTTCTATCTCTTTCGCTGCGACTACTGCGTGGCTTGTACTCCGGCGCCTCGCCCAGATCGGCAGGTACGGGTATCTTATAGACTGTTTTCTCCAGAAAGTCTTCTATTTGTTTAAAGCGCGTTTGTTCCTTTTCGTTGACAAAAGTGATGGCTACTCCGTCATGGTTGGCACGCGCTGTTCGTCCGATGCGGTGCACGTAGTCTTCGTTGTCGTTGGGTACATCGTAGTTGATGACCAACCGAATATCGTCAATATCGATGCCACGCGCCACAATGTCGGTTGCCACAAGGATGTTGACCCGTCCGGCTTTGAAGCGTTGCATGATGTCTTCGCGTTGCGACTGCTCCAGATCGGAGTGCATCTCGCCCACGTTGAGTTTCATCGCTTTCAGCGCCTTGGCTATCTCTTTTACCTTGAGCTTCTTGGAGCCGAATATCAGCACGCGGTCGGGCACTTCGTCGGCAAAGAGCGAGCGGATGATGCCCAGCTTCTGATTTTCGTAGCACACATAAGCCGACTGCAATATCTTATCGGCAGGGCGCGACACCGCCAGCTTTACCTCGGCGGGGTTGATGAGAATGGTATTTGCCAACTGCTGAATCTTGACAGGCATCGTGGCAGAAAACATAATGGTCTGCCGCTCTTTAGGAAGGAACTTGACTATTTGCATAATGTCGTCGTAGAAGCCCATGTCGAGCATCCGGTCGGCTTCGTCCAAGATGAAGAACGACACGCGCGAGAGGTCTACATATCCCAAGCTGAGATGCGAAATCAACCTGCCCGGCGTAGCGATCACCACGTCGGCGCCCAGCGTCAATCCCCGCTTTTGCTGCTCGAACAGAATGCCGTCGTTGCCGCCATATACAGCCACGCTGCTCACCGGCATGAAATAGGCAAAGCCTTCCATTTGCTGGTCGATCTGTTGCGCCAACTCGCGGGTGGGCGCCATGATCACACAGTTGATGGCATCTTCGGGGTATCCACCTTCCGATAGTTGATTGATAACGGGCAGCAGATAAGCAGCCGTCTTGCCGGTTCCGGTTTGTGCGACGGCTATTAAGTCTCTGCCTTCCAGTATAACGGGAATAGACTGTTCCTGTATGGGGGTGCACTCCTCAAAACGCATGGCATCCAAGGCTTCCAATACCTGATTGTTCAATGGTAGTTCGCTAAACTTCATGATAACTTGTTAAATTTGTGCGCAAAGGTAGGTATTTTAAATGAAATACGTACCTTTGCCGCCGATTTCTCATAAAAAGCTTTGACTATCAATGTAGTTTATCTTCTGCCTGTCAAAGAAAAGCAACGTTCCGAGTAGAAATCACAGTCTGCGGTGCAGATTGTCTCGGAATAGTATTAACTAAAACCGCATTACATGAAGTATGTGAAATGGATTTTTGTTGTATTACTGATTAGTTCCTTGACTTCGTTTGTAGAAAAAGACAAAACCACCGGAGGTTTGAATGTAGGCGATGTAGCGCCCAACTTTAACTTTGCTTTACCCGCTACGTCGCACGAACCATCCGAACAGTCGCTCTCCCTGATTCGGGGACGATATGTGTTGCTCAGCTTCTGGGCGTGCTACGATGCACACTCGCGCGTACAGAACGCCGAGTTGAACCATGCCCTGCAACAGCTGACGCCCCAAGAGAATATAGAAATGGTCTCCGTTGCTTTCGACCGTTATGCGTCGGTGTTCGAGGAGACCATACGTGCCGACCGTATATCGGCTGCCGCCTGCTTTGTTGATACGCGCGGCAACGATTCGGGCATCTATCGGAAATATCGGTTGAGCCGTGGTTTTACCAACTATCTACTGAACGGGCAAGGCGTAATTGTTGCCAAGGATCTTTCGCCTGCCGACCTTGACAAATACCTGAATTAGTATAGCAGGAATTATAGAATACAACAAAAGCTCCTCTCTGCGTATCCACACCGAATAGAGTGATACGAGAGAGGAGTTCTCATACGTATGTGCCTTCACCTAACAATTGATAAACCCTACGATCCACTCCCCCACCTCGCGCGTGCCGTAGTGTGCGCCGCCCTCCACCTGTATCTCCGGCGTGCGCACGCAGGCATCGAGCGAGGCATCGACGGCGCGGCGGATGAGTGCGCCCTCCTGCTGCAGGTCGAAATGCTCGAAGAGCATCGCCACGGAGAGTATCTGCGCCAGCGGATTGGCGATGTTCTGTCCGGCAGCCTGCGGCCACGAGCCGTGGATCGGCTCGAACAAGGGCGTGCCGGTGCCGGTGGAGGCAGAGGGGAGCAAGCCCATAGAGCCGCTGATGACGGAGCCTTCGTCGGTGAGGATGTCGCCGAAGGTGTTCTCGGTGACCATCACGTCGAAGAAGCGCGGGTCTTGAATCATGCGCATGGCGGCGTTGTCGACAAACATGTAGTCGGTGGCGACGTCGGGATATTGGGGCGCCATCTCCTGCGCGATCTGTCGCCAGAGACGGGATGATGCCAGCACGTTGGCTTTGTCGACCACCGTCAGGTGACGGCGGCGACGGCGGGCATAGTCGAACGCCACGCGCAGGATGCGTTCTATCTCGGGGCGGGTGTAGAGGTTGGTGTCGTAGGCGCGGTCGTTGTCCTGATACTTCTCACCGAAGTACATGCCGCCGGTCAGCTCGCGGATGCAGAGGAAGTCGGCACCGTCGACCAGCTCGGCGCGCAGCGGCGAGTGGTGGAGCAGACAGCGGAAGGTCTGCACGGGGCGGATGTTGGCAAACAGCCCCAGCCGTTTGCGCATGGCGAGCAAGCCCTGCTCGGGGCGCACGCTCGCCGTGGGGTCGTTGTCATACTTGGGGTCGCCCACGGCGGAGAAGAGCACGGCGTCGGCATCGCGACAGACCGCGTAGGTAGCTTCGGGAAAGGGGTCGCCGGTGCGGTCGATGGCATCGGCACCCACGGGGGCGTATTCAAAACTTGCTTCGTGAGCGAAGCGGGCGCACACGGCGCGCATCACCTCCACACCTACGGCGGAGATTTCGGGTCCTATGCCGTCGCCGGCGAGTACTGCGATTCGGAGTTTCATTGTTCGTTTGCTTTAGGGTTCTTCTTCAATCATATTGAGCATCTTCATCGTCGCCTTGATGGCGGCTTCGGTCTGGTCGGCATCCAGTCCGCGGGTGCGGAAGAGCTTGTCGCGGTGGCTCCACGTGATGACCGTCTGTACGAAGGCATCGGTGCGTCCGCCGGGGGGGATGGTCACGGCGTAGTTCGTGAGCATGGGGAAGGTGCGGGAGAGCTGCTCCTTGTAGACCTTGCGCAGGGCGCGGACGAAGGCATCGTACTGACCGTCGCCGGTGGCGCTCTCCTCGTAGTCGGTGCCGTCGATTTCGATCTTGATGGTGGCGGTGGGGCGGAGGCCTTTTGCCAAGTTCAGGATGTAGGTCTTCAAGCGGACGCGGTCGCTCTTGACGCCATGTTTGAGCACGTCGGAGACGATGTAGGGGAGGTCTTCCTGCGTGACCACTTCTTTCTTGTCGCCCAGCTCGATGATGCGTTCGGTGACGCGGCGCATGTCCGCCTCATCCAGCTCCAGACCGAGGTCTTGGAGGTTCTTGATGATGTTGGCTTTGCCGCTGGTTTTGCCCAGCGCATACTCGCGTCGGCGTCCGAAGCGTTCGGGCAGCAGGTCGTTGCAGTAGAGGTCGCTTTTCTTGTCGCCGTCGGCATGTACGCCTGCCACTTGGGTGAAGACATTGTCGCCGATGATGGGTCGGTTGGCGGGGATGGCGACGCCGGAGTAGGATTCGACGATGCGGCTCACCTCGTACAGGCGGCTCTCGTCGATGCGGGTCAGGGCGTTGAAGTGGTCGCGTAGGATGGCCTGCACGCTGCTCAGGGGGGCGTTGCCGGCACGTTCGCCCAAGCCGTTGATGGTGGTGTGTACGCCCTGCGCGCCGCTCAGGACGGCGGCGAGGAGGTTGCTCACCGCCAGGTCGTAGTCGTTGTGGGCGTGGAAGTCGAAGCGGGCGTCGGGGTATCGCTTGCGCATCTTGCGCATGTACTCCACCACTTGCAGCGGGTTGAGCACGCCCAGCGTGTCGGGCAGCATGTAGCGGCGCACGGGGGTGGTGATGAGGGCGTCGACCAGCCGGTAGACGTAGTCGGGCGACTGCTTCATGCCGTTGCTCCAGTCTTCGAGGTAGAGGTTGACGGTCAGCCCACGAGAATCGGCGTAGCGCACCACGTCGAGTATGTCGGCGATGTGTGCCTCGGGCGACTTGCCCAACTGCGCGCGGCAGTGTCGCTCCGAGCCTTTGCAGAGCAGGTTGATGACGCGGCAGCCGGCTTCGTACACCCAGTCGACCGACTGCGTGCCGTCGACAAAGCCGAGCACCTCTACCCGCTCGAGCATCTCCGCCCCGCGGCGTGCCGCCCAATCGGCGATCAGGCGGACACCGTTCATCTCGCCGTCGGAGACGCGCGCCGAGCCGACCTCGATGCGGTCGACATGCACGTCGTCGAGCAGCAGACGGGCTATCTTCAACTTCTCGTGCGGCAGGAAAGAGACACCACTGGTCTGCTCGCCGTCGCGCAGGGTGGTGTCCATGATTTCAATCAGTTGCTGTTTCATGGTTGTTCGCTGTATTTGCAGTCGGGTTTGTGTCGTACGGCGGCTCTCTCTTTTCGTATGCTTCTATCAGTGGGAGGTTTCGGAGCAGGAAGTCGATGTCGTCTAATCCCTCCATGAGGCACTGCTTCTTGTAGGCGTTGATGTCGAAGTGTTCCGAGGCGCCGGTGGCGCAGAGGGTGATGGTCTGCGCGGGAAGATTGATCTCCACCTGCGTCGCCGGGTCGGCGGCGATGGCGTCGAAGAGGGCTTGGAGGAACGGCTCGCTCACCACGACGGGCAGCACGCCCACGTTGAGTTCGTTCTGCTTGTGGATGTCGGCGAAGAAGCTGCTCACCACGGCGCGGAAGCCGTAGTCGGCGATCGCCCAAGCGGCGTGCTCGCGGCTGGAGCCGCTGCCGAAGTTCTTGCCTGCCACGAGAATCTGCGCGCCGGCATGTTCGGGGCGGTTGAGCACGAAGTCGGGCACAGGGTTGCCGCGGCTGTCGTAGCGCCAGTCACGGAAGAGGTTCTCGCCAAAACCCTCGCGCGTGGTGGCTTTCAGGAAGCGGGCGGGGATGATTTGGTCGGTGTCGACGTTCTCCAACGGAAGAGGGACGCACGTCGAGGTGATACTATCAAATTGCTGTTTCATTCTCTTTTCTTTAAAAACACTATTTGCAAACTGTCGATAATTATATCCCCACTTCGGGGATAGAGGTACTCACACTTCGTGAGTAGGGGTACTCACACTTCGTGAGTAGGGGTACTCACACTTCGTGAGTAGAGGTACTCACACTTCGTGAGTAGAGGTACTCACACTTCGTGAGTAGAGGTACTCACGGTTTGTGAGTAGAGGTTATTATATCAAAGTGCGAGGGTCGGTCACTACGCCCGTCACGGCGGCGGCGGCGGCGGTGAGCGGACTTGCCAGCAGGGTGCGTGCGCCGGGACCTTGTCGCCCCTCGAAGTTGCGGTTGCTGGTGGAGACGACATACTTGCCGGCGGGCACCTTGTCGTCGTTCAT
>JAISIN010000073.1 GCA_031262085.1 Prevotellaceae bacterium | reverse complement strand
TCCGATGAAAGTGAACAATTAGTATTCGCACGAGAGACATGTAATCTTTGGTTGAACCGACAGCACCCACCGCCGGAGGTTCCGAATTATTAATTGTATCACATCATGAGTATCATCATAAACGACGTGGCATACGGCTACGCCCAACAGCAAAATGTATTTGAACATATAAGTTTCTCCGTCGAAAGTCGTGAGAAAGCATCCATTGTAGGCAATAATGGTGCGGGGAAATCTACGCTCTTAAAGCTTATGGCCGGAACGCTACAGCCGTCAATAGGGAATATCTTCCGCTCGTCGACTCCTTATTATATAGAGCAGCATACAGGACATTTAAACAAAACAATAGCCGAAGCGCTGAATGTCGACGCCAAGCTGCAAGCGCTCGAAGCAATTCTGCGGGGTAGTGTGGCACAAAAGGATTATGACACTTTATCCGATGACTGGACCATAGAAACTCGTTGCCGGGAAGCGTTGGACTATTGGGGATTGAAATCTGCTACGCTACATAGTGGTATGGATGGGTTGAGCGGAGGCGAGCGAACCAAAGTATTTTTGGCGGGTATCCAAATCCACGAACCCGAGATAATCCTGATGGACGAACCGTCTAATCATTTGGACGCAGCAAGTCGCGAATTGCTCTATCGCTTTATCGGCGATTGCACAACCACGCTTGTAGTTGTTAGCCATGACCGTACACTATTGGACTTGCTGCCTTTGACCTATGAACTGTCCGAACAGGGCATTCGGCAATATGGTGGCAATTACGCTTTCTATACTGCCCGGCGCATGTTGGAAGATGAAGCACTTGAAGATACTATTCACAGCGAAGAGAATACATTACGGCAGGCTCGCCGTCAGGCGCAAGAGGTACGAGAGAGGCAAGAGAAACGACAATCCAAAGGGCAAAAGAATAAGACGGAGGTGCCGCGCGCCCTTCGCAAACAACTGACCAACTCGGCTGAGAATACCGCCGCTCGTTTGCAAGACAAACATGCCGAGCGAATTGCCGACAGCAAAGAAAAACTTGTCGACTTGAGAAATAAGCAACGCGCTTTGCGTGAGCTGAAGATAGACTTTGATAACTCCGCTCTTCATGTAGGCAAATTACTTATCGAAGCTCGTCAAATCAGCTTTGCCTACCTATCGAGTGAGCCTTTGTGGAGTGAACCGATAGATTTTCAACTCTGCAGTAATGATCGTATCCGCATCACAGGGAACAATGGTAGCGGGAAAACGACGCTGATAAATCTGTTGCTTGGCAGGTTGACGCCGACATACGGAGAGGTTTATCGTGCCGACCTCAGCTACATCTATCTCGACCAAAATTATACCTGTGTGGATGTTGATTACACCGTAGAAGAGTTGGCGGAGCAATACAATACGAAGCATTTGCCGGAACATGAAGTAAAACTGCGTCTGAACCGTTTTCTCTTCTCCGCCGACACCTGGGGAAGCACTTGCCGCAGCCTGAGCGGAGGAGAGAAAATGCGCCTTTATTTGTGCTGTCTGATGATAAGCAACAGTACGCCCGACCTTATCGTGCTGGATGAGCCGACAAACAATCTCGATATTGCCAATATGCAAATCTTGACGCAAACCATCCGACAGTACAAAGGTGGCATACTGGTTATCTCGCACGACAACCGCTTTGTTGAAGACATAAGAGCTGAAAAGGCTTATGATATGAGTATGGTAGTCGGTGATGACTTGGCATAGTTCGAGATGCCGTGCTTTTGCACATTCCTCTGAGCCTATTTCCCTATGCAAAAATTCCGGAAGATATTCTCAAGCACCATATCGGTGGTGACCTCTCCCACAATATCCGAAAGGAAATAGATACATTCCCGAATGTCTTGCGAAAGAAAATCGCCCGACAGCCCGTCGGCAAGCCCTTGCTGCACCCGATGGATGGATGCTTGCGCATGCGTCAGCGCCTCCAGATGACGCACATTGGTTACAATCACATCGCCTTGGCTGAGTTCGGGCAAACGGGCGGCCTCCACCAATTTTTCTTCCAGCAAATCAATCTGCCCGCTGTTCTTGGCCGAGACGGCGATGCACGTGAAGCGGTCGTCGGGAAAGAAAGCCGGCGGGGCGACATCGGCTTTGTTGAAAACGAGGATGAGTTGTTTGCCGGCCGTCAGGGGGAGTAGTTGGGGTGATAAGGCCTCGAATTGCTCGCGAGCCTCGGCGCTATCTATCACCCAAAGTACAATCTGGGCTTGCGCAATCTTTTGAAAGGTGCGTTCGATGCCCAACGTCTCTATCCGGTCGGTAGTTTGACGAATGCCGGCGGTGTCGATGAAACGGAAGGTGACGCCGCCGATGTTGACGCAATCTTCTATCACATCGCGCGTGGTGCCGTGTATTTCGCTCACGATGGCGCGCTCTTCGTTCAGCAGTACATTCAAAAGTGTGGATTTTCCGGCATTGGTCTCGCCCACGATGGCCACCGGTACGCCGTTTTTAAGCACATTGCCCACACCAAAAGAATGAATCAACCGCGCAAGTACCGATGCTATCTCGTCGGCCAAGCGGCAGAGCGCCGTGCGGTCGGCAAATTCCAACTCCTCGTGGTCGCTGAAATCCAATTCCAGTTCGATGAGGGAGGTGAAGTGCAGCAGCCGGTCGCGCAGGGCGGACAGCTCCCGGCTGAATCCTCCCCGCATCTGATTCATGGCCAGCCGATGCGTGGCAGCCGAAGTGGAAGCAATCAAATCGGCCACCGCTTCGGCCTGGCTCAAATCCATCTTCCCGTGGAGAAAAGCGCGACGGGTGTATTCGCCGGGCTGCGCCATCCGGCAACCTTGCTCGATAAGCAGCTGCATCACCTCTTGAAGAATGTAGGGGGAACCGTGACAGCTGATTTCCGTGCTCTCTTCGCCCGTGTAGGAATGTGGAGCGCGAAACAAACTCACCAACACGTCGTCGACCACCTCGCCGTGACGACAAATCTGCCCCCGGACAAGCGTATGCGACCGGCGATGGTTTAACGGTTCAGCCCCGGGCGGCAACGTGAGCAAACGGGCGGTGATGGCGATAGCTTCCCTTCCCGACACGCGAATAATTCCCAAAGCTCCTCCTTGCGCAGTGGCAATGGCACAGATCGTATCTTCGTTCATCTCATTATACTGTTTCTAAATAAGCGGCAAAGGTAACTTTTTTGCTGAAAAAAGAGGGGCGTAACCTCTTGTATTCGTGGAATATAGTATTACTTTTGTCCCCTGAGAAACATATTAAAACCACACCCATGGTTATCGAAAACAACTTTTATCGGAAAAGCACAGATAAAGATACATCCGACGAGAATATACTCAAGATTGTATCGGTATTGGCGGCGCACGGAATGGCCCTATGGGAATATGATATTCCTTCGGATACCTGTTATTTACCCAGTGAATATTTCAGGATATTGGGCTTGGACAAAATCGGTATCTATTTTACCGATGTTCAAGAGTCGTTTGCCTTTATCCATCCGGACGATTTGCCGGAGTATAAGAAGTTCTATACCCAAATTCTCACCACCGACGTCGAGAAAGCCAGCCTGTCCTATCGCTTTTTGGGGCCGAACGGTGATATTCTCTGGGCGGAAGATCATTTCTCCCTGTTTCGCAAAGAGGGTGCGCCCGGCGGATTGATTGTCTACACCATCAACGTCACCGAAGCGCGTCTCAAAGACCAGAAAATTGTGCAGCTGGCCGAACACAACCAGCATGTCATTGAGGCGCTGCCCGATTTCATCTTCATCTTCAACGAAGGATTTATCCTCACCGAAGTGATTAAATCCTCCACCTCCGAACTGCTCCATTCGGTGGAAGAACTCACCGGATTGGACGGACGCGACCTCTACTCGCCCGAAGTCTCGGAGCTGTTCATCAACAACATACACGCCTGTCTGGAAGACAAAGAGATACACGAAATAGAATATTCGCTGCTGAACAAGGGGCAAACGTTCTATTTCCAAGCGCGTTTGGCGCCCTTTGAAAACAACATGGTGATGGCTTTGATACGCGACGTGGGCGACCGCGTCCGACGCTCCAAAGAACTGATCGAGGCCAAACGCCGCGCCGAAGAGTCGGATCGAATGAAAAACATCTTCCTGGCCACCATGAGCCACGAGATACGCACGCCGCTCAACGCCATTGTGGGCTTTTCGGAGATTGTATCGCTCACCCAAGACGAAGAAGAAAAGGAAGAATACCTCGAAATCATTCGCAAAAACAGCGGCCTGCTGTTGCAACTCATCGACGACATTCTCGACCTCTCGCGCATCGAAGCGGGCAAAACCGAGATGCACATCAGCGAAGTTTCCCTCAAGAGCATCGTGGAAGATGTGCAAAAAGTGTGTCAGATGAAGATACCCAAGGATGTGGCACTGAACATCGCACTGCCGTCCGAAGATATCATTGCCCAATCCGATCGCAACCGCCTCAATCAGGTGATGACCAACTTCATGACCAACGCCATCAAGAACACCCGTCGGGGAGCCATCACCATCGGTCTTTCGCACGAAGGCGACTGCGCCCGTCTGTATGTTTCCGACACCGGCATCGGCATCCCCAAAGAGAAGCAGCAATCCATCTTCAACCGTTTCGAGAAGCTGAACGACTTTGCACAAGGCACCGGCCTGGGATTGTCTATCTGCAAGAACATTGCCGACCGGTTGGGTGCCACCATTGAAGTGGAGTCCGAGCCGGGCGTGGGCAGCACCTTCTCGTTGGTGTTGCATTTGCATTCGCAAACCGCTCCCGTCATCCACATACATCAAGCCAAGAAAATACTCATTGTAGAAGATTCCGAGACCTCTTTCAAGCAACTCAAGAGCATTTTAATGAACGACTACACCCTGCTCTGGCACAAAGATCACGAAGACGCCATGGGTTTGTTCATCTCCGAAAATCCCGACCTGATCATCCTGAACATGCAGCTGTCGGACTGCTCGGGTACCGAAATCATCGAACGGATTCGTCTGGTCTCCTCGCAGGTGCCCATCATCGCCATCATCGACCACGCCTACTACACCGACCAACGGATGGCCTTCCAGGCCGGCTGCAACGAAGTGATTGTCAAGCCCTATTCGGTGAATCGCCTGCTGGAAACCGTGGAGACCTTGCTGAGGGTTAGTTGAATAGCCCGAAGAACAGAAACTGCCTACTTACTAATCTTTTAAATACGTGACCAAATGAAAAAACTTTCTATCCTCTTTGTTGCCGTCTGCTTTGTGACGGCAAGCATTTCCGCTCAAAACGCGGAACCGACGACGAATACGCCTCAAAAAACAACCTGGTTTGTGCGAGGCGGACTTAATGTGATGAACTACAAAGGAAAAGAGGCCGCAACGATGACCTCGAAAGTCGGCTACAACCTGGTGGGCGGTTTCCAAACGCCTATTGGCAGCGGATTCTATTTCGGTATGGATTTGGGTTCCGGCACCAGAGGCTACAACGAAGCCGGCTTAGTGGAGTACGGCAAGGACATCTATCTCGCCACCGAATCGATGATTTGCTTCAATGTTCAACTCTCGCCCATTACCCTCGGATTTAAGTGTGAAATGGTGAAGAAACTAAAGCTCGACCTTCATGCCGGAGGATACGCTTCGTACGACTTTGCCGGCAATATACATATGGACACTCCTCTAATGCGCGGCGACCTCAGCCTGGGAGCCTTAGAGAAAGTGACCGGAATAGGCTGGAACCGATTTGATGTGGGCGTGAATCTGGGCGCCGGTTTGTGGTACGATCGCTTCAACATCGACGTCACCTACCAATGCGGATTCGTCAAAGCCTTGGATACCAGACTATCTACCAACGACATCACGGTAAACAACCTGCTTGTGCGGGTGGGCGTGGCGTTTTAATCTGCTTACCCATACGCACGATAGTGTACCCATTTATCAAAACAGCACTTCATATATTCATGGAAATGTACCAATAACGTTCTTCGATAGAGAACAGAAAGATGAATGGTAGTGCATATACTACCATTTTCTTGGAATTCTGTATATAAAATAGTGCCATGGTATTATAGAATGTACATCATGGTTTTACATATACAGTAAATACAGATGATTCTAATCGTCCACATTTTATGCCAGTTATTCTTTTAATAGTCTCATCAGGGAAATCCTTGAGTTTTCCCTTTATCCTAA
>JAISIN010000108.1 GCA_031262085.1 Prevotellaceae bacterium | reverse complement strand
GACATTGCCCGCTACTCCATCCTAAACGGGAATGAGCAATTGTTCGCTTCCAAATACAAGCTGTATCTTCCGACCGAAGAGGAACTGCGTGCCGAGATTGACGCACAAAAGCGGATGTTCCTTTTGCAACAGTCGGAGCGAAAGAATAACACGAATGACTAATGCCTCGCCGCAAGCAAAAGACAATCCAACTTGCCGACCTGCAATGTCGTAATGCGCTAATAGAGGAACTTCGCAAGAATCCTCTATTAGCCGACTACGACATGGATACTATCGAAATCACCATCAAGGAGAACTATCACCCGCGCATCAACAAAGACATCGACGAGTTGATTGACACGCTGCAGCGGCAGTATGCTGCCAATCGGCACTCTTTGGAAGTCTATGAGGAGATAGAGATTATCACCAACACCGAACTGGCTAAGCTATAGAGCCAAAAAAGTAAAGGAGGGATCCTCTTGCTCGAATCCCTCCTTGAACTTTTTACAAACAGACGCTTCTGTTTTTGTTTTTTGCTACGCTTACTTATCCCAAGCCGGCGCAGTCCATTAATCTTATATCTAATACTATGAAAAACACAAATAGATAACAAAGAGCATTAGAAAAGGTTCACAGGAGTTTGAAAATTAAAAAGAGAAAGCGCTGCCGACGATGTGAAATTTTAAGCTTAAATTGCGCAAGCTATTAATCTTTTTATGTACATTTGCACCTACATAACAATAATTTATACACCCTCATAACTCTCAATATTATGAAAATGAAAAAGAAGCTTGTGATACTCATCGCATTGTTCCTGTTCGTCCCCACGCTGCGTGCCGATGAAGGGATGTGGTTGTTGCAACTCATTGAGCAACAGAACTCCATCGAACTCATGAAAAAACAGGGTCTGAAGCTCGAAGCCGGCGACCTGTACAACCCCAACGGCGTATCACTCAAAGATGCCGTAGGCATATTCGGCAGAGGATGCACAGGAGAGATCATTTCACCCGAAGGTCTCATTCTCACCAATCACCATTGCGGATACGGCGCCATACAACAACACAGCTCCGTAGAACACGACTACCTCACCGACGGATTCTGGGCGATGAACCGCAACCAGGAACTACCTACACCCGGACTGACCTTTCAGTTCGTTACCCGCATCGAGGAGATTACCGACCGGATCAACCAACGCATCCAAGCCGGCGAAGTCGACGAATACACTGCGCAAACCCGCTCATACCTCGCCGGTGTAGCCAAAGAACTTTTTGAAAAAAGCGACTTATACGGCAAAAAAGGTATCCGCGCATTGGCAGAGACGTTCTATGCCGGAAACCGCTACTACCTAATATATTACACCGTGTATACCGACGTGCGCATGGTAGCCGCTCCCCCCTCGTCGGTAGGTAAGTTCGGCGGAGAAACCGACAACTGGATGTGGCCGCGACACACCGGCGACTTCTCCATGTTCCGCATTTATGCCGATGCCAACGGGCAACCCGCCGACTACTCACCCGCAAACGTGCCGCTGAAAACACCCAAGTTCCTCACCATCTCCATCAAAGGGCTGCAAGAAGGCGACTATGCCATGATCATGGGATTCCCCGGAAGCACCTACCGATACCTCACCACCGGCGAGGTACAAAACCGCATGGATGCACAGAACGAACCGCTCATACGGGTACGTACCGCTGCCCTCGACGTACTCAAAGCTGAAATGGCTGCCAGCGACCGGATACGCATACAATATGCCAGCAAGGCTGCAAGCATCAGCAACTACTGGAAAAACTCCATCGGCATGAACAAAGCCATTGTCGACAACAATGTCATCGGAGTGAAAGCCGAACAGGAACGGAAGTTCGAAGCCTTCGTACAAAGCAAACCCGAATACACCGGCGTGGTAGACAACATCAACACCCTCATTGAACAGATGAAACCTGCCATGCAACAATACACCTACCTGATAGAAGCGTTCAGCAACGCCATCGAATTCGGAAGCCCCTATCTGGTAATGGCAAACCTCAAAAAAGGATTGCAAGAGAAAAACGATTCGCTCATCAACCAATCAATCAAAGAACTCAAGCGATCCTACGACATCATACACAACAAGGACTACGACCACGAGGTGAGCCGGAAGATTGCCAAAGCCGTATTCCCCGTTTATGCTGCCAACACACCTGCTGCCGACCGCCCCGCCTTCTTTGAAACCATCGACAAAGAGTTCAAAGGCGACATCAATGCCTACATCGATGCCTTGTACGACCAGTCGATCGTCTCTACACGAGCCAACCTCGACAAGTTCCTGAAGAAACCCACCGTGAAAGCCATCGAC
Organism: Prevotellaceae bacterium; assembly: GCA_031262085.1. Taxonomy (GTDB): domain Bacteria; phylum Bacteroidota; class Bacteroidia; order Bacteroidales; family Bacteroidaceae; genus Bacteroides. The sequence continues at coordinate 14,818 of JAISIN010000108.1, read as the reverse complement.
AACGACTTGGCAACCGCCTACTCCACCGAGAAGAACAAGAAGATGAGCCAGGTGTACAGCCAATATACGTCGTACAACAAAAAGCTCGCCCTGCTGCACAAAGCCTACATACGCGGACTGGAACAGATGAAGCTCCCCGCCCCCTCGTATCCCGATGCCAACTTCACCATACGCCTCACCTACGGCAACGTGAAGTCGTACAACCCCAGCGATGCCGTACATTATAACTTCTACACCACCACCGACGGCATATTGGAGAAAGAAGACCCCGAGAATCGCGAGTTTAACGTGTCTGCCAAGCTCAAGCAGCTTATCCTCAACAAAGATTTCGGACGCTACGCCATGCCCGATAAACAGATGCCCGTATGCTTCCTGACCACCAACGACATCACCGGAGGCAATTCGGGAAGCCCCGTGCTCAACGCTTACGGCGAACTCATCGGGTGTGCCTTCGACGGAAACTGGGAATCGCTCAGCGGCGACATCAGCTTCAACGCACAACTACAACGATGCATCTGTCTGGATATAAGATACATGCTGTTCATCCTTGACAAATTAGGCAACTGCTCACACCTCATCCAAGAAATGAAGATCGTAGAATGATGAAAAAAACAATCTTTACCACCCTCATACTCACCATAGCATCGACAACATGCCCGCTACTTGCCGACGAAGGCATGTGGATGCTTACCGATCTGCAAAAGCAGAACCAAGTGGCGATGACCGAGTTGGGACTGCTCATCCCCATGGAGCAAATATACAACCCCACCGGCATTGCCCTCAAAGACGCCGTGGTACACTTTGGCAGCGGATGCACCGGAGAGGTGATCTCCTCGCAAGGATTGGTGCTCACCAATCACCATTGCGGATATAGCTACATACAGCAACACAGCTCCGTGCAGCACGACTACCTCACCGATGGGTTCTGGGCGATGACACGCAACGAAGAGTTGCCGTGCAAAGGGTTGTCGGTGACCTTCATAGACCGCATACTCGACGTAACCGACTACGTGCAGCAACAGCTCACCGCAGATGCCGATACCGACCCGGACGGCACCAACTACCTGTCGCCCAAATATCTGCGCACCGTAGCCAAGCGCTTCCTCGAACAGGAAAAGATCACCCTCACACCCGGACACACTGCCGAACTCAAAGCCTTCTATGGTGGGAACCGCTACTACCTCTTCCTCAAGACCACCTACAACGACATACGTATGGTAGGAGCGCCGCCGTCGTCGATCGGCAAGTTCGGAGCCGATACCGACAACTGGATGTGGCCGCGACACACCGGCGACTTCTCGCTCTTCCGCATCTATGCCGATCAAGAGGGGCAACCCGCCTCCTACGCGCCCGACAACACGCCGCTGCAAGTCAAAAAACATCTCACCATCAGCCTCGATGGATACCGACAGGGCGACTTCGCCTTCGTCATGGGATTCCCCGGACGAAACTGGAGATATATGATTGCCGACGAAGTGGAGGAACGCATGCAAACCACCAACTTCATGCGCCAACATGTGCGCGGCGCCCGACAAGAGGTGCTCATGCAAGAGATGCAGAAAGACCCTGCCATACGCATACACTACGCCAGCAAATATGCCTCGTCTGCCAACTATTGGAAAAATGCCATCGGCATGAACGAAGGTCTCATACGCCTTAAAGTGCTCGATACCAAACGCGCCCAGCAAGAACAACTGCTCGAACGCGGACGACAATCGGGCAACAACAGCTATCAGGAAGCCTTCGACCAAATACGCAGCATCGTACAACAACGACGTCCCTACCTCTATCACCAGCAAGCCATACAGGAAGCGCTCGTGACGGCGCTCGACTTCATGCGCATACCTGCCACTGCCAAGCTGGTACATGCCCTCGACAAGAAAGACAAAGCTGCCATCAGGCAAGCAACAGACAGCCTGCGCGCAGCTGCCGACAAGTACTTTGCCGCCGTGCCGTTCCCCGAAGTCGAACGATTGGTAGGCAAACGCATGTTGCGCACCTACATGGAATACATCCCTGCCGACCGGCGCATCAGCATCTTCGACCGCATCGACCGGGAGTTCAAGGGCGACAGCGACGCCTTCATCGATGCCTGCTTCGACCGCTCCATATTCGGTAGCCGTGCCAACTTCGACAAGTTTATCCGCCGTCCCGGGCTGAAACAACTCCGCGACGACCCGATGATAAGCTTCAAAGAATCGATCGCCGACGGACAAGCAGCCATCGCCGTCGCCATGCTCGACGCCAACAAGGAGTACGACAACGCTCATAAGATATGGGTGAAAGGCATGGTAGATATGAAGCTCGCTGCTGGACAGCCCATCTACCCCGATGCCAACTCCACCCTGCGGCTAACCTACGGACGGGTACGACCCTACTCGCCTGCCGACGCCGTAGAGTTCGAAGCATACACCACCCTGCAAGGTGTGATGCAAAAAGAAGACCCGACCCAGTGGGAATTTGTAGTGCCCGACAAGCTCAAGCAGCTCTACCAAAGCAAAGATTACGGTCGATACGGCTTACCTAACGGCGACATGCCCGTATGCTTCATCATCGACACCGACCAGACCGGAGGTAACTCGGGAAGCCCCGTCTTCAACGCCCAAGGACAACTCATCGGCACCGGCTTCGACCGCAACTACGAAGGATTGACCGGCGACATTGCCTTCCGTCCCGCCTCGCAACGCGCAGCCTGCGTCGATATCCGGTATACGCTGTTCATCATCGAAAAATATGCCGGTGCCAAACATATCATCGACGAGCTGACCATAGAATAGCGGAGCGGAAAGCATTATCGGCAGCATCCAAGGCATCGACCACCCGGTCGCACCACGCATCGAACGCTTCGTCGGGCACCTGTAACTCCTCGTGCGACAACGTATAGCGCACGCACCGGCGAAGCCCTTCTGCCATAGAGGTGGTGCAGACAAAGTCGGGTACCAGCCGCTTCACTTTAGCGTTATCGAAGAGCGCCGTGCAAGCCTTGTCGCCCAACAGATTACCCCTCAGTTCATACTGCTCGCCATGTCGGGCTAAAAAGTCGGAAGAGACATGCAGCGCCTTCAACGGTTGCCCAAGCTCGTCGGCAATGGTTTGGTAGATCTGATTCCACGTCATACGTTCGTCGGTCGTGATGTGAAACGCATGTCCGATGGCATGCGGATTGCCCATCAACCCGACAAACCCTTTGGCAAAATCGCTCGCATGTGTCAGCGTCCACAAAGAGGTGCCGTCGCCGGGAATCAGTACCGGCTTGCCGTCGAGGATACGCTTCATCACCTGCCAACTGCCGTTGTTGCCATGTACGGCAACCGGAGGGGTCGTGCCATTATAAGTATGGCTGGGGCGAACGATGGTTACCGGAAAAGCCTCCGCACGCAAAGCAGCCATCAACACCTTTTCGGATGCGATCTTGTTTTGAGAATACTCCCAATAGGGATTGACCAACGGAGTACTCTCCGTAATCAGAGAATCGACCGGTGGCTTCTGATAAGCCGAGGCAGAACTGATATAGATGTATTGCCGGGTCTTCCCCCGAAACAGACGAATATCACGCTCTACGTCGTCTGCCGTAAAGCCGATGTACTGAGCCACCACCTCGTAATGCTTGTCGGCAAGCGCTTTCGCCACTGCCTCTTCATCATGAATATCTACCGCCATGTGCTGCACACCGGCAGGCAGCGGCTTGGTTCCGCGATTGAGCAAGGTCACATCCCATCCTCTTTGTTGCGCCAAAGCAACGACATGGGTACTGATGGTACCCGTTCCACCTATGAATAGTGCTTTCATATCAACAATTATTAAAGTTTATGGACGCAAAAGTAACTAAATAATATAAGAATCGCGTATATTTGCATCATAAGTGCATGTAACGTGACCAATCAACACATCAGACAACTTTTGATACTCCTGCTGATAGCTCCTCTCTGTGAGGTGTGGGGTGCCGAAGAGAATGGTCGGGGCTACGAATCGCTGCTCGACCAAGCCTCCGACTATGCCAACGATGCCTATTACAGCAACGTCAACGGCAACTTCGAAGATGCGCTGGTCTATATCGATTCTGCCATGATATGCCTCAACGCGCATTACCGACATTACGCCCCGCAACCCGACTACCCCATTGAGCTGGTTGGAGAAGACAAACCTGCCGAATTAGAGTGGTGGAACAGCACCTTCAACTCCGACTTCCACGTCATCCTCGACATCCGCAACGAAGCCGCCGTAGCTTTTCTGGCACTCAAGCAGTGGGATGCCTACAACTACAACAATGTTGCCTATACCACCCTATACAAACTGTTGGGCGAAGATCGCTCACTCGAAGCTTACTGCAACGCACTCGAACGATCCACACGCAACCGCACCGTAGCCATTATTCTGGCAGGATGCCTGATGGCAGTACTGCTGGCAGGCTACTACTTCCTCTATATCCGCAAGCGATTGGTCAACCGGTGGAACTTGGAACAACTACTCGAAATCAACAAACAGGTGTTTGCTGCCATCCGTGCCGACGACATCTCGGAAGACGAGCTGCAAGCCATTCCGCAACGTATCGAAGAGAACGCCTTCGACACTATCAACGAATTGGTGCCTATCAACCGCATGGTCATTAGCGTACAAGACCAACCCGAGATCATCCCAGCCACCCCCGACACGCCATATACCGACATGGAGGCATTCCCACTGATAGTAGATACCGACAACGGCAACCGCCGTGTAGGCACACTATACCTCGAGTTGCGCGACAAAAACCGCACCGACGATGCCTCGCGCCTGACATTAGAACTGGTGGCACGATACATCGCCATCGTGATTTACAACACCGTCATGAGACTGTCGGTCAAATACCGCGACGTCGAGACCGCACACGACGAAGCCGCCCGCGCCGCCCGCGAAGACAGTGTGTTGCACGTACAGAATCAAGTACTCGACAACTGCCTCTCTACCATCAAACACGAAACCGTCTACTATCCCAACAAGATCAAACAGCTCGTAGGCAAACTGCGCACCGGTCAGATTCCCCCACGCAAGGTACAAGAGACGCTTCGCGCCATCGACGAGCTGATAGAATACTACAAAGATATCTTTACCATACTTAGTTCGTGTGCTTCCCGACAACTCGAAGAGGTCACCTTCCGCCGCACTGCCGTCGATGTGCAGCAACTCTTCGACTATGCAGAGAAATATTTTGCCAAAGTAGCCAAGGGTCGCAACCCTGTTACCTTCCAAACCCTCCCTCCTACCGACCCCCTCGTTGTGAGCGGCGACCTCACCCAGTTGCGCTTCCTGCTGGAGTGCCTGATTACCGAGGCCCTCTCTGCCGTGCCCACCGACCACCACACCCCGCTATCCGGCGCCCTTAGCCTGCAAGCTGCCCCCGACGGCGACTATATTCGCTTTAGCTTCACCGACCTCCGCCGCCAGAAGTCGCCCGACGAACTACACGCCCTCTTCTACCCCAGCCGCCAACACGGCGCCGAATACCTGCTCTGCAAACAGGTCATCCGCGACCACGACGAGTTTGCCGGACAACGGGGATGCCGCATCAACGCCGAACAGGCAACCGGCGGCAACGGGTTCACGGTCTATTTTACCGTGCCGAGGTATATGAGTACAAATAGAAATTATATACCTTTGCAAAACCATTCATAACAAAATGAAGAAAGAGTTAAATGACATATTATTATTATGCCCCCTACCAAATTCAAAGTTATCATTGTCGAAGATGTTAAATTAGAACTGAAAGGCACCGAAGAGATCTTCCGACACGAAATACCCAACGCCGAAGTGATCGGCACTGCCATGAACGAGGCGGAGTTCTGGACACTCATGGAGCGTCAGGTACCCGACTTGGTGCTGCTCGACCTCGGACTGGGCGGTTCGACCACCATCGGAGTAGAGATCTGCCGCAACATCTTCCGGCGCTACGGCAACATACACGTACTTATCTTCACCGGCGAAATTGCCAACGAGAAGCTATGGGTCGATGTGCTCGACGCCGGCGCCGACGGCATCATCCTCAAAACCGGAGAGCTGCTCACCCGAACCGATGTAGAAGCGGTTATGAGCGGCAAGAAGCTGGTATTCAACTACCCCATTCTGGAGAAGATCGTAGCCCGCTTCAAACAAGCCGTCGACAACGACGCCAAACGTCAGGAAGCGGTGATCAACTACGACATCGACGAATACGACGAGCGCTTCCTGCGACACCTTGCTCTGGGATACACTAAGGAGATGATAGCCAACCTGCGCGGCATGCCCTTCGGCGTGAAGTCGCTCGAGAAACGACAAGCCGACCTCGCGAACCGCCTCTTCCCGCAAGGCGAACACACCGGCATCAACGCCACCCGCTTAGTGGTACGCGCCCTCGAACTGCGTATTCTCGACATTGACAACCTCGAAGCCGACGATGAGTAAACACCGCTACATCCCCCACCCCGCAACCCTGTTTATGCTGCTGACACTGACAGTCATTGTGCTGTCGTGGATACTCGATGTGTACGGCTTGGAGATGCACTTCGACGACCATAGCGAATCGATACGCATACAGAGCCTGCTCAGCCCCGAAGGTATGCGCTGGATGCTACGCAACGTTGTCACCAACTTTACCGATTTTCCGCCATTGGGCATGGGTATGATTGTGATGTTCGGCGCAGGCGTAGCCATACACTCGGGTTTTATCGACGCTTGTCTGCGCCGGAGCCGGAACCAACGACGCATCTCCCACAAAGAACGACGGTCTATCCTGATCGCTCTCTTCACAGGAGCGCTGTATACAGCGCTCATTCTGCTGGCAACCTTCTCGCCGTTGGCGATTCTGAGGGGCATTGACGGCAAACTGGCACGCTCGCCGTTTATGGAGAACAGTCTGTTTCTGCTTACCTTCGGCATCGGACTGATGAGTGTGGTCTACGGCTTTTCTATCGGTCGATACCGCACCGACGGTGACATGATAACGGGCATCCGGCAAGGCTTCAAACTGCTGGCAGGGTATATCATCATTGCATTTCCTGCGTCGCAATGGGTAGCCTGTCTGTACTACTCACGATTAGATGCCTATCTGGGAAGCATCCTTAGGTGGAATATTATGTGGGTGATTGTACTGTTCGCCCTGACCTATTATGCCGATCAGAGGAAGAAATAACAACCGTTGAGCGAAAAGGCGCCTTAGAACGTGCCGTATTTATGAAATTCAATGCTTGCCGGCAGGGTGAAGTAGAAAGTCGACCCTTCGCCTTTCTTCGATTCTACACCTATTCCTCCGCCATAGTGTTCGACGATCGATTTGGTAATCGACAGCCCTAACCCCGTGCCGCGGATGTTATAGTTCATCTTCACAAAACGGTCGAATATCGCTTTTCGTCCCTCTTCGTCTATACCGCAGCCGGTGTCGGCTACGTAGAAATAGAAGTTATTGTTGCTCAGACGGCGGTATCCTACTTTCACGCTTCCTTGCTCGGTAAACTTCAGTGCGTTCTCTATCAGGTTGCTCAATATTTGGGCAAAGCGGGTTTTGTCGATAAAGAAGCGACACATGTCGAGCCTCTCCACAAACTCTACTTGTATGCCCGATGCACGGGGGTGCATGTTTTCTGCTGTAACTAATTCCAAGACGGCTGCGTTCACATCCATCTCTTCGTTTCTGTATTCCAGCGTGCCCGATTCTATTTTCGAGTAGTCGAGCAGGTCGCTGATGATTTGCACAAGGAAATCCTTGTTCATATTGATTTCTTTGAGGAAGACGAGGCGTTCTTCCCGACTGAGGTTATCGGTTTCTGCCAGCACATTAATGAATCCGATAATGGCGTTGAGGGGGGTGCGTAGTTCGTGCGTCATGTTGGCGATAAAGGCATTCTTTAGCTGATTGCTCTCTTCGGCAACCAGCTTGAGGTGCTCCATAGCTTTCAGTTGTCGGGAACGGCTGATAGACATATAAATCATGATAAACAGCAGTAGAATGACAATCGTAATAAAGCTTAAAAGAATGATTTCATTCTTCTCTATGAAGTTCGTAATCTTAAACGATGAAATGGTCATTGGGATGACACAGTAAAGATGCATAACAGTTTGCTTAAAGGGTGCGACTAATCTTCTACAAAGATATGGAAGAAAAATGTAGCTCCAAGCATCCATGCCCTTTTTTATAGAAAAAAATACCGTCTTTTTCTAAAAGACGGTATTTACTGATACCTGTGGGGGTATATGGGGCAGTTGACTATTTCAGTCTGTCGCCTACCACTTTCCAATCAATTATAGCCCACAAGGCGTTGATATGGTCAGCTCGACGGTTCTGATAATCCAGATAATAAGCATGTTCCCACACATCAAATCCCAACAGCGGCGTATAGCCCGAGCGAACGGGATTGCTGCCGTTGGCTTCTTTGGTAATGTGCAGTTTGCCGTTTTTGTCGGCAGAGAGCCATGCCCATCCCGATCCGAAGAGCGCGGTAGCTGCTGCGGCAAACTCCTTCTTGAAGTTGTCGAAGCTGCCGAAGTCGCGGTTGATGGCTTCTGCCAGTTTGCCGGTCGGCGCACTCTGCGAAGGCTTCGGTGCAAATTGCAGGAAGTAGAGGGTGTGGTTCAATACCTGTCCGGCATTGTTGAAGATGGCTCCGTCGGGGGCTGTGGCTACAATGGTAGTCAGGTCTTTATTTTCAAATTCGGTACCGGGTACCATGTTATTGAGGTTGTTAACATAACCTTGCAAATGCTTGCCATAATGGAAGTCGATGGTTTGCTGACTGATTACAGGTTCCAATGCGTTGTTGGCATACGGAAGTTTGGGCATTTCAAACATCATAATTGTAAATGTTAAAGTTATTAATGTATTCATCTCTCTTCGTTTTTAAGTTTAAGAGTGTTTGTAAAGATAACGTCTGTTCACTCGAATTGTTTATCGGAAATATCTATCGGCTGAAAGATGTTATCTATGAGCGACTGGTTGGCATCGTCTATGACGTTGTTCTCCAAGGTTGCCAGGTAGATGCGGGTGGTCTGTTCGGAACTATGCCCCATGCCGGCACTGATTACGTTCAGAGGTATGTTGTGATTGCGGGCTGCCGTAGCCCAGCTGTGTCGTGAGGTGTACGATGAGAGTCCGCTCTCTAACCCTAATAGCTCCGACAATCTTTTCAGCAGCCGGTTGTAGTAATTGAGCGCTACCTTGTACTGGGCATAACATTCGGGTTCTCTTTCGGTTTTCAGGATAGGCAGCAGAAAGGGGCTTTTCCTGCCCGACGGGGCATAGCGGTCGATGAGTTGCTGCACATCGGCTTCGATACGCACTTGCATCAGTTGCCCTGTTTTATGGCGGGTATAGTTCAGGACGCCGTCGTGAATGTCTTTCTTACGCAGGTATGCCATGTCTATAAATGCCATTCCGCGCGTAGCGTAGCTGAACAGAAACAGGTCGCGTGCCAATTGTAAAGGAGGCGAGTACTGCAAGTTGAGTTTGCAAAGCAGGGAGATTACATCTTCGTCGACGGCACGTTTGCGGGTATTGTCTATGCCGGTGTATACGTTGCGGAATGGATAGGTTTGCTTCACGAAGCACTTCTCGGCAGCTTTGTTGTATACCGAGCGCAGGATGCGCATATAGAAAGATATGGTGTTGCGTACCAATCCGCGTTTCACCAGATAGGCATTGTATGCCTCTATCAGTTGGTCGTCGAATTGATGAAACGACAAGTCTTTCCCCCCCCGAAAGGTAGAGAGGCTATGATAGGCTTGTCGGTAATTGCGGGCTGTGCCCATTTGATTGTTGTTTTCTAAAAGTTCAATTTGTTGTTGCATGAATACGAATACCGTGGGGCGGCTTCGCATCAGCCGGAGACGCTCAAGGCAGGTGCGTATCCACTGTTTTAGGGTAGCCTCCATCTTCAATCCAGCGACGAGCGTTGACGAAAGCTTCTATCCAAGGGGTTATTTGGTCATTCTTCAGGCGGTCGGCGGGGTAGTAACCGTTTTGCCACGGGAAGATGGCACGTTCTAAATGAGGCATCATAGCCAAGTGGCGTCCGTTGGCACTTGCCAGTGCAGCAACGGAGTAGTCCGACCCGTTGGGGTTGCCGGGATATTCATCGTAACTGTACTTCGCCACGATGTTGTATTGTGCTTCGGGGTAAGGGAGCAAGCACTTGCCTTCGCCATGAGCTACCCAGATGCCTAAACGGCTACCGCCGAGCGAGCCGAACATCACGCTGCGATTGGCAGGGATGGTGACGTTGATGAAGCCCGATTCGAACTTATGCGAATCGTTGTGCAGCATGCGTCCGTGTTCGGCATATTCGGGGTCGATGAGGTTCAGCTCCATCATGAGCTGGCATCCGTTGCAGATACCCAACGAGAGGGTATCGGGACGCGCATAGAATCGTTCGAGCGTCTCTTTGGCTTTGGGGTTGAAGAGGAAGGCACCTGCCCATCCTTTGGCTGAACCCAGCACGTCGGAGTTTGAGAAGCCGCCACAGAACACAATCATGTTCACCTCGTCGAGCGTTTCGCGTCCGCTGATCAGATCGGTCATGGTGACGTCTTTGACATCGAAACCTGCCAAGTAGAGTGAGTATGCCATTTCGCGTTCGCCATTGGTGCCTTTCTCGCGAATAATGGCTGCACGAACGCCGCCGGGTTGACGGTCGGGGGTGATGGCGTATTGCGAAAGCTTGCCGGTGAAGGCAGGAGCGAAGCTAAACGTCAGCGGTTGCTTCTTATAGTTGTCGAAGCGTCGTTGGGCGCAACCATTCATGGATTGTTTGCGGTCGAGCAAATAAGACGAGGTGTACCACACGTCGCGCAGTCGGTCGATGTCGAACCGATAGGTCTTTTCATTTTTCAATGCCAGGATATGCCGTTCGCTGCCGGGTTTGCCTATCTCTGCGTAAGCAATGTCAAAATGATCCAGCAGCTCGGTCATCGACGTTTTATGGTTGTCGCTTACCTGTACTACGACGCCCGGATTCTCGGCAAAAAGTATCTTGATAAGATCGCTCTCGGCAAATGTGTCGAGATTGATTTCCATACCGCCCTCTACGTTGGCGAAGCACATTTCGAGCAGGGTGGTGATGAGACCTCCGGCAGACAGGTCGTGTCCGGCAAGCAGCCATCCGTGCGCTACCAGTTGTTGTACGACATGGAAGGCACAACGGAAGTAAGCGGGGTCTTTTATATCGGGTAAGTCTTCGCCTATTCTTCCTTGCGACTGTGCAAAAGCCGAGCCACCCAGCTTAAAGCTATCGTGGCTGAAGTCGATGTAAAACAGAGCGCTTTGCGGATCGTTTATCAGCACGGGCGATACGGTTTTCCGGACGTCCGACACTTCGCCTGCGGCAGATACGATGACGGTTCCCGGAGCGATCACCTTGCTGCCGTCGGGATACTTCTGGGTCATGGAGAGCGAGTCTTTCCCCGTGGGCACATTGACCTTCAGGGCGCAGCAGAAATCGCTCAGCGCTTTGACGGCTGTGTAAAGGCGTGCATCCTCGCCGGCTTGCGAGCGGCACGGCCACATCCAGTTGGCAGAGAGGGAGATGCTGTCGATTCCTTTTTCGAGGCAGGTAAAGACGATGTTGGTCAACGCTTCGCATACAGCCAATATGCTGCCGGCGGCAGGGTCGGCAAGTGCGGCTTGCGGCGCATGTCCGATGGAGGTAGCGATACCGTTGGTTCCCCGATAGTCTAAAGCGACTACGCCACAGTCGCTCAAGGGCAACTGCAGTTCGCCTTGGCATTGCTGGCGGGCTACCTTTCCGGTAACGGAGCGGTCGACTTTGTTGGTGAGCCAGTCTTTGCAGGCTACGGCTTCGAGCGTCAGCACATTGGTCAGATATTCTTGCAGGAGCGCCGGTTCGCAGGCGGGGTTGGTGTAGTTGCGTTCTACCGTCCGGTCTACCATATAGGTTTTGGGCGACGAGCCGAACATCTGGCTTACAGCGAGGTCGAACGGTTTTACGGCGTCGGCTTGCACAAAGGTAATGCGGTGCGTGCCGGTGGTTCCGCCTACTACGTACATGGGGGCGCGTTCGCGCTCGGCTATGCGCTGTACATGCTCTATGGCGTCTTCTTTGATGAGTAGTCCCATGCGTTCCTGACTTTCATTGGCAATAATTTCTTTGGCAGAGAGGGTTGGGTCGCCGATGGGTAGCTTGTCCATCTTGATCTCTCCGCCGCAGGCTTCTACCAATTCCGAGAGGCAGTTGACGTGTCCTGCCGATCCGTGGTCGTGAATAGAAACGATCGGATTGTTCTCTTCTTCGCAAAGGGCGCGTACTACGTTGTAGGCGCGCTTTTGCATCTCGGCGTTGGCGCGTTGTACGGCATTGAGTTCGATGCCGCTGTTATATCTGCCGGTATCTACCGACGAAACAGAACCGCCTCCCAGTCCGATGCGATAGTTGTCTCCTCCCAGCACCACAATCTTGTTTCCCGTTTCGGGAGTACCTTTGAGGCAATCGCGGCGGGTACCGTATCCTACGCCGCCTGCCAGCATGATGACTTTGTCGTAGCCATACATCTCGCCATTTTCGGTATGCTCGAAGGTGAGCACGGAGCCGCAGATAAGCGGCTGTCCGAACTTATTTCCGAAGTCGCTGGCTCCGTTAGACGCTTTGATCAATATCTGTTCGGGGGTTTGGTAGAGCCATTTGCGCACGGGCAGCAGCGCTTCCCAAGGTCGACCCGCTTCGGTGCGCGGATAGGAGGTCATGTAGACGGCTGTTCCGGCAAGGGGCATAGAGCCTTTGCCGCCTGCCATACGGTCGCGTATCTCTCCGCCGGTTCCGGTGGAGGCGCCGTTAAAGGGTTCTACGGTAGTCGGGAAATTGTGTGTCTCGGCTTTCAGAGAGATGACGCTTTGCACTTGTCGAACCTCGAAGTAGTCGGGACGGGATGGGTCGACAGGGGCAAATTGCTCGATGGTAGGTCCTTCGGCGAACGCCACATTGTCTTTGTAGGCAGATATTATCTTGTGGGGATTCTCTTGCGTAGTCTTCTTAATCAGTTGGAAGAGCGACGACTCCTGTTCTACACCGTCGATAACGAAGGCGCCGCCGAATATTTTGTGTCGGCAATGCTCGGAGTTGATTTGTGCGAAGCCAAACACTTCGGAGTCGGTGAGCGGACGTTCCAGTTCGCGCCCCACGTTGCGCAGGTAGTCAATCTCTTCGGTTGAAAGCGCCAGACCTTCCTGCTCGTTGTAGGCGTCCAACTCATCTACCTTGATTTCTCGGATAGGTTCGGGGCTTCGGTCGATGGTGAATATATCCTGATTCAACCCTTTGTACATGCGTTGCAGCATGGGGTCGTATTCGGCATCTTCGTTGCCGACAGGAAAAAATTCTTCCATACGCCGTATCCCGGTCAGTCCCATGTTTTGGGTGATCTCTACGGCATTGGTGCTCCAAGGGGTAATCATTTCGCGGCGCGGACCGACGAAATATCCTTGTAGGGCTTCTTCATTTTCAGGGTTGGCTTCCCCCAAAAGCCAGCGGAGTTTATCGCAGTCGATGGCTTTTACGGTCTGTTCGCAGGCTACGGCGATAACGCTTTGCAACGGGGTCCTAAAGAAAAGTATCATAAGGGTATGAAATTAGTTAATGAAGCTGCAAATTTACACTTAATATTGGCTCTATAACGTTTTCAGCGGGGAATTATTTGCTGTGACTCACAGAAAGCCCGAAATGCTAATATCAAAGGGACATCCGGCTCACTTCAAAGGGAGATCTGCATCAGATGAAAGGGAGTTTTGCACCACTTCAAAGGGAGATCTGCCTCACATCAAAGGGAGATAATTTTCATCAAACTATCTAAAAAACTGCTGAAAGAAAACACCCCGATCGGCTGTGCAGACTGTTTATATCGGTGCAAGCAAGCCGATAGATCCGGGAACTCCGACGGTTCCGACTGTTCTGACAGATCCGGATGGAAAATTCGGTTGATGCAGGTTCGCTGCCAACGGTAGCACAGGTCCGTCAATAAAAAAGGGCAACCATTCACGGCTGCCCCTTCTTCTTTACAAACATTCACAAAGCACACTACTGCGGTGTTATCTGAATAGCAACGGAGCGAACTTGTACAGGCTTTCGCGCCATACAGGCCAAGTGTGTCCGCCCGGTGTATCAAAATAACTATATTTAATACCTATTTCATCGAAACGCTTCATCATAACCTGGCAGTTATTATAGGCGATGTCTTCCTTACCGCCCATAGAGAGCCAGAACTGTTTCAGTTTGGTGTTATACTCGTCTTTCTTCTCTTTCAACATAGCATAATACTTATCCGTATCGTTGGCAGCGCCAAAGGGAGTCGCTGTTGCCCACCACCCCGAGCTAAATACGCCCAAATAAGCAAAGAGGTCGAGGTGCGGAATGCCCACGTTCAGCGTCTGGATACCTCCCATAGAGAGACCTGCCAAGGCACGGCTGTTCCGGTCGGTCTTTACGCGGAACGTCTTCTCTACGAAAGGGATGCAGTCTTTGAGCAGCTCCGATTCGAAGTCGCGGGTGTTGCCGTCCGGCATGACGATGATCATGGGCAGGGCTTGCTTCTTGGCAATCAGGTTGTCCAGGATGATGTCGGTGCGACCCTGTTGTGCCCAGCCGCGTTCATCCTCTCCGCCGCCATGCATCAGGTAGAGCACGGGATAGCTCTCCTTGGAGGTGTCGTAACCGGGGGGGCAATAGACATACATCTGTCGCCAGTCGTTGGCAGTGGTGGAGAAGTAACGCTTCACGCGGATGTCGCCGTGGGGCACATCTGCCGGGTAGAAGCGTACGTCGCCTTGGGGGTAGGGGATTTCGACACCGCTGCTCATCCTGCCGCTTCCGTA
>JAISIN010000081.1 GCA_031262085.1 Prevotellaceae bacterium | reverse complement strand
CCGTTGATACTTCTGATCGATGAGATAGATGCCCTTGTCGGCGATTCGCTCGTGAGCGTGTTGCGACAGATACGCAGCGGTTACGGCAATCGCCCTGCTGCTTTTCCGCAATCCATCGTCCTTTGCGGGGTACGCGACGTGCGCGATTACCGCATCGTACTTTCTAATCAGGACATTATCACCGGTGGTTCGGCTTTTAATATCAAGGCTGAATCGCTTCGTTTGGGCAACTTCTCCAAAGAAGAGATTCACGCACTCTACCTGCAGCACACCCAAGCTACCGGACAGGTGTTCGACGAAACCTGCTTCCCCCTGGTCTGGGAAGCCACCGAAGGACAGCCATGGTTGGTCAATGCCCTTGCTTACGAAGTGACCCAAAGAATGGTCGAGAACCGCGACCGCACCATCCGCATCATTCCCGGAATGATGTATCGCGCACAAGAGAATATTATTTATCGTCGGGAAACGCACATTGATATCCTGATCGATAAGTTGCGCGAAGAGCGTGTGCGCAATGTCATCGCTCCTATCCTTGCCAACGAAGACGGTGAGGTGGAAGAACTACTCAAGGAAGACGATATACAATATGTGATAGACATGGGGCTTATTGTCCGCGGCAAGCCTTTGCGAATTGCCAACGGCATCTACAAAGAGATCATTCCCCGAGAACTGACTTGGGCGCGCCAGCAAACACTGCTTCAACAGCCTGCCTGGTACATGAACTCCGACAACAGTATTAATATGGAGAAGCTGCTGCTCGACTTCCAGCAGTTCTTCCGCCAAAACGCCGATGCGTGGATAGAACGCTTCGATTACAAAGAGAGCGGTCCGCAACTGCTGCTGCAAGCCTTCCTGCAACGGGTCATCAACGGCGGCGGCTACATCGACCGCGAATACGGACTGGGACGCGGACGCACCGACTTGCTCATCCGCAAACCCCTGACCGACGGTTACGGTGGTCCTATCCAATACATCGTGCTGGAATTGAAGATCAAACGCACCAGTGTCCCCAAGACGATTGCTCTCGGGTTGGAACAAATCACGGAGTATATGGACAAAGCCGCCCCCGATGCCGAAGGACACTTCATTCTGTTCAATCGCGACAAGAGCGCCACGTGGAGCAAGAAGATTTGGCACCGGAAGGAAAGCTACGGAGGGCGGACGATTACGGTGTGGGGAATGTAAACTGTCAGGATATCGCACCTTGCGCCGACAGATACCTTTCTGCCTCAAGCGCCGCCTTACATCCGCTGCCTGCGGCTGTGATGGCTTGTCGGTAGTGCGGATCTGCCACGTCGCCTGCGGCAAATACGCCGGGTACGCGGGTGCGGGGGCTGTTGCCTTCGGTGATGATGTATCCCGTTTCGTCGGTTTCTACCCACGGGGTGAAGATGCTTGAGTTGGGTTGGTGTCCGATGGCGAGGAAGAAGCCGTCGATGGGAAGGTCGTAGCGTGTTTCGTCGGGTTCGCCCAGCCGCTTCACCAAATGTACGCCCTCTACGCCCTCTTCGCCGAAGAGACCTATGGCGTTGTGCTCGAACAGGATCTCTATATGACTGTGCTTCATGACACGTTCGCGCATGATTTGCGAAGCGCGCAAGAACGGTTTGCGCACCAGCAGGTAGACTTTGGATGCCAATCCTGCCAAATAGATGGCCTCTTCGCAGGCAGTGTCGCCTCCGCCTACTACGGCCACTACCTTCTTTCGGTAGAAGAAGCCGTCGCAGGTAGCACAGGCACTTACGCCCATGCCGGCGTATTTCTTTTCGTCTGCCAACCCCAAGTACTTGGCAGTGGCGCCGGTCGCTATAATCAGAGTATCGGCTTCGACGCATAGCTCGTCGTCTATGGTCACCTTGTAGGGAGTAGCGCTGAGGTCGGCTGCGGTGGCAACGCCAAAGCGCAGGTCGGCGCCGAAGCGTTCGGCTTGGCGGCGCAGGTCGTCCATCAGGGTCTGACCCACTACGCCGTCGGGGTAGCCGGGGAAGTTTTCAACGTCGGTGGTGGTGGTGAGTTGTCCGCCGGGCTGCATGCCTTCGTAGAGACGCGGAGCGAGGTTGGCGCGGCTGGCATAGATAGCTGCGGTGTAGCCGGCAGGACCGGAACCGATAATCAGGCATTTTACTTTTTCTGTATGGGTTGTTCTTTCCATGAGGATCTGTTGTTATCTTAAATCAATAATTTCTACGTTGGGGTATGCTTTCTCATCGAACGCGAAGAGTGAATCGGGATAGCTTTCACCGGTCTTGTAGCCGGTGAGTTGTATCACCACACGGTCGTCGTTGCCTCGTTGCACCATGCGGATGCAGAGCGGGCGATAGTCGTGCGGGTCTACATAGAGCACGATCTGTCGCAGGTCGTTCTTCTTGCCGGTGGCGTCGAGTTGTACGACGTATGCCGGTTGTCCGTTGTATTGGGTGTCGCTGCCCGGCTTGATGTTGTATCCGCGCTTATATATATATAGCAGAGAGTAGGGGTTGATGCTTTGCAACTCCTCTTCGGTGGGTTCGGAGATGTTGACCTCGTTGTTGTCGGGCAGATAGCTCCATTGCGTATGCCCGTCGAACCAAGTCTGCACACCTCCGCTTTGCAACACGAACTTTTCTGCTTTCATGCGTATCGTGCCAGTGGTGCTCTCTTGCAACAACTCCCCTGTATAGGTAGCAACGGTAAATTGGGCTTGTATACCGCCGGCCTTGCGGAAGGTTTCAGCAGCGCGGTCTATCACTTCGCGGGCTTTGGGCGTTTGTGCCGACAGGGGCAGTATACCACCTGCCGACAGGGCGATAGTGGCGAGGAGAAAGGAAAACAGATGTTTCATACGAGTGAGCTTACTTTAGATGAATGTGACAAGAGAAACGCCTGCTATCTGAAATTGTTCAGCAGCATCTCCAAGCTGCTTTCGTCCACCACCAAGACATCGCGTGGCTTGCTGCCTTGGGTAGGACCCACGATACCGGCTTTCTCCAACTGGTCCATCAATCTGCCGGCACGGTTGTAGCCGATGGAAAACTTGCGCTGAATGAGCGAGGTGGAGCCTTGCTGGTGAATCACAATCAGTCGGGCAGCCTCTTCGAACAGCGGGTCGAGGCGATCCATGTCGACCTCGTTCATGTCGGTTCCGCCGCCGTTCTCGTCGACATATTCGGGCAGATAGAAGGCGGTGGGGTAGCCCGGCTGTTTGGCGATGAACCGGGTGATGTTTGCCACTTCGGGGGTATCGATGAAGGCGCACTGCACGCGCACCGGGTCGGCACCCTGCAGGAAGAGCATGTCGCCACGACCGATGAGCTGATTGGCGCCCGGTCGGTCGAGGATGGTGCGCGAGTCGATCATGGCAGATACACGGAACGCCACGCGCGCCGGGAAGTTGGCTTTGATGGTACCGGTGATAATGTTAGTGGTAGGGCGCTGGGTGGCAATGATCATGTGGATGCCTACGGCGCGTGCCAGCTGTGCAATGCGTGCGATGGGCAGCTCGATCTCTTTGCCGGCGGTCATGATGAGGTCGCCAAACTCGTCGATCACCACCACGATGTAGGGCATGAAGCGGTGTCCCTTCTCGGGGTTGAGGCGACGTTCGATGAACTTCTCGTTGTACTCCTTGATGTTGCGCACGTGGGCAGCCTTGAGCAGGTCGTAGCGGGTATCCATCTCTACGCACACCGAGTTCAGGGTTTGTACCACCTTCTTGACGTCGGTGATGATGGGATCGCCGCCATCGGGCAGCTTGGCAAGGTAGTGGTGCTCTATAACGGAGTAGATGCTGAACTCCACCTTCTTGGGGTCGACCAATACGAGTTTCAGCTCGGCGGGGTGCTTCTTATATAACAGAGAGGTGATGATGGCGTTCAGTCCCACCGATTTTCCCTGTCCGGTGGCTCCGGCTACGAGTATGTGCGGCATCTTGCACAGGTCGACCATGAACACCTCGTCGGTAATGGTCTTGCCCAAGGCAATGGGCAGGTCGTAGCTCGATTCTTGGAACTTCTTGCTGCCGATGATGCTCTGTCCCGATACGATGCGGGGGTTGGAGTTGGGTACTTCGATGCCGATGGTGCCTTTTCCCGGTATGGGGGCGATGATACGAATGCCTAATGCTGCCAGGCTCAGGGCGATATCGTCTTCCAGTCCGCGTATTTTTGAGATACGTACTCCCTGTTCGGGGGTAATCTCGTAGAGGGTCACGGTAGGACCCACCGTTGCTTTAATGGTGTTGATCTCGATGCCGAAGCTGCGCAGGGTGGTGATAATCTTATCTTTGTTGGCTTTCTGCTCTTCCATGTCGATCGACGGCTTGGTGTCGTCGTAGTACTGCATCAGGTCGATAGGTGGGAAGTGATAGCCCGACAGGTCGAGGCGGGGATTATAGGGTTCCTGTTCGCTGGCGTGATACTCCTCTTCTTCGTTGCGCGGGGTGATTTCGAAATGTGGCTCGCGGGGAGGGGTAGGGGCGCTCTTTTCGTGTGGGGCAGATGTGGGTTCGTGAGGCACCTCTATCTCGAAGATAGGTTCGGTAGAGGGCTTGGGCGCTTCCGGTTGCGCTACGGTTACGGTCTCTTGGTCGGCACTCCATGAGGTGGTAAACTCTTCGGGGGTATTACCCTTTCCGGGGGCGGGAGCGGGAGCGTCGGCAGGTGCATGCGTGTCGACCGGAGTGTCGGGCGTGCGTTGCGCTTTCTTCCATCGCGTGATAAACTCGAAGGAGAAGAGGCTGCGCAGCCACCTTGTCGAGCGGGAGCTGTGGTAGATCAACAGGCAAAGGGCTACTGCCAGCAAGAGCAAAACAACTCCCGGTATGCCGATTTGTGAGGTGAGATATTGGCTGACGTTAGAACCGTGTACACCTCCCCAATGGATGAAAGAGCCTCCCGGCAGATAAGTGAATACGAGACCCAGACAGACCGAAAGCCACACCATCATGATGGAGCAGCCTATGAACCACTTCCACACGCAGATGCGTATGCGCTCTCCCCGTATGAGTTTCGCCGCTACCACGCCCATGAAAACGATGATGAAGAACGAGGCTACGCCGAAGCAGTCGTTGATCAGGTAACTGGCTATTTGGGCGCCGCGCACACCGGCATAGTTCCGGGCGCCGTTCTTCACACTACTCAGATTGCCGGCTTCGAGCACGCTCTGATCGACTGTGCCCGTATGAAAGAAGGAGATGAATGCCACCATGAGGTATCCGGCAAACAATATCAGCACAATTCCGATGCCGATGCGCATGCCTTCGCTCTTGCAGAGCGTTATAAACTTGTCGAACAACACCGGCGATGGTTCGACCGCTTTAGGGGGAGTTTTTTTTGCCATGAACGATGATAATAACTTGAATGCTGTATAATACGGGGGCAAAGATAACTAAAAAAGAGTATGTGATAAAATAGTATTATTTCCGTTTGGCTTATTGGCATACCTTTGCGCCAAGCATCTCATTAATATTTATATATGAAACATTTATTATTACTCTTTTCCCTTCCGTTATTATGGGCGGGTTGCAGTTCGGGTTCGACCGATTCGCCTTTTGTCCGTGTCAACGGGCAGGGGCAGTTCGTGCGCAACGGACAACCTTATTATTATGTAGGAACCAATCTTTGGTATGGTGCCCTCCTCGGCTCTACCGGCGAAGGTGGTAACCGCGATCGTCTGCATCGCGAACTCGATTTGCTGAAAGAGATCGGCATCAAGAATCTGCGCGTGTTGGTAGGCGCCGACGGTACCAACGATGTGTCGGTGCGTGTCCGCCCCGCCTTGCAGTCGGCTCCCGGTGTGTACAACGATACGATTCTGGATGGCTTGGATTACTTCATGAATGAATTGCGCAAGCGCGACATGACCGCCGTGCTCTATCTGAACAATGCGTGGGAGTGGAGCGGCGGTTTCTCCATGTATCTGGAATGGACGGGACACGGCCGGGCAGCGATTCCTGCCGTCGACGGCTACGAGGCATATACCGCGTATGTCACGCAGTTTGTCCGTTCCGACAGCGCCCGGGCACTGTTTGCCAAGCACGTGGAGTTTATTGTGTCGCGCACGAACCGTTACAGTGAGGTGAAGTATGTCGACGACCCCACCCTGATGGCGTGGCAGATCTGCAATGAGCCGCGTGCCTTTTCGCAGGCAAGCAAAGAACCGTTTGCCCGTTGGTTGGCAGAGGTGGCTGCACAGATCAAACGCCTCGATCCCCATCATCTGGTATCTACCGGCAGCGAAGGAAGTTGGGGATGCGAAAACGACCTGCAGTTGTATGAGCAGATACATGCCGACCCGAACATCGATTATCTCACCATACACATTTGGCCATATAACTGGTCGTGGGTGAAAGCCGACAGCCTGACGCAGATGCTTCCGCAAGCCAAAGCCTATACCCAAGCTTACTTGGACGAGCATCTGGCATTGGCACAGAAGCTCCGCAAGCCGTTGGTGCTGGAAGAGTTCGGCTATCCGCGCGATGGATTCCTGTTCTCGAAGGATACGCCCGTCACGGCGCGCGACAGTTATTATCAATACCTCTTCGACCGGGTTCGTGCCGACCGCGAACAGGGCGCTTGGCTTGCCGGATGCAACTTCTGGGCATGGGGTGGACTGGCAAAACAAACCCCCACTCACATTTACTGGAAGCGGGGGGATGATTATACCGGTGATCCTGCGCAAGAGCAGCAAGGATTGTATGCTGTATATGCTACCGACAGTACGGTAGAGGTGATTCGTTCTGCAACGAAGTAAGAGGTCTTTAGAACGGGCGTCCTCCACCGGGGAAACCACCACCGGGGCGACCACCGCCGCCGGGACGTCCGCCGCCGGGCATTCCACCCGGAGGCATTCCGGGACCGAAGCCACCACGCTGTTGCATTTGCTGACGGACTTCGCTACTTCCGAAGATGTTCAGACGGTAGATAAAGTGTACCATCACATAGCTGTTGATGGAGTTGTAGATGGTTACCGAACGGTTGGTTGCCGAGAACGAACGCATGATGTTGCTCTGTTGGGCAAGGATGTCGTTCCATTCGACGCTCACGCTTGCCGCACCTTTAAAGAAGCTTTGCGAAAGCTGCGCATTCCAGATCCATTCGTTGCGATTCATGCTGGCAGCACTATAGCCGCGACGAGCCTGATTGGTGATGTTGGTGCTGAGGTTCGTACCCCAAGGCAGGTAGACGGTAGTATTGGCACCATAAGAGTAGGTATACGGCTCTTGGTTGCTCAACGGCATCAACTTGTTGCGCTCGAACGTATAGGTCAGGCTGGCATTCAGTCCAAACTCAAACCAGCTGTTGCGATAGGCTCCGGTGAGTCGTTCGCTCAAGTTGATGGTAGTAGCCGTATTCTTCCGATCCACTTGGTCTTGCTGGTCGAAGAGGTACGACACACTGTTGTTGTAACCACCGTTGGTAAATGCACCGATGGTGAACTTCTGATTTTTCAACGCCGTATTGAATCCAAAGCCTCCGTTCGCACTCCAGTTGCCGTTGATATTCTTCGGGGTGATGGTTTGTTTACCGGTCGGAATATCATACTGGGTACTGTTGCTGATACTGTTTTGCGTGGCATTAAACATCACGTTGGCAAAGATGCCTTGCTGCTTCTCACCATTGTACGTGTTGTAGAAGAGGGTGGCGTTGTGGGTGAACGACGGCTTCAAGCCCGGGTTACCTACGCGTATCATGCTCGGATTGGAGTCGTCGGTAATCGGCAACATATCCTCCATGCTGGGTTGACCCGGACGACCGCTATAACGGAGGCGCAACTGGCTCACTTTGGAGAATCGGTAGCGCAGGTCGATATTCGGGGCAAAATTAAATACATTGCGTACAATTGTGGTATCCAACATATAGGTTCCCAGAGAATTTGTGATCTGTCTCTTATAATCCAAGTGGGTGATTTGCGGACGGAACTGCAAACCGGCATTGAGTTGATACTTCTCGCGGATGAAGCGGAACGATATTTCGGCATTGTGGTCGTAAGTGGTGTACTTGGCATACTTCGATTGATCCTCGTCTTTACTATCCTCATAATTGCCGGGGAGCGGTTGGTAAACATCCCAGTCGGAGGGCATGACGTAGGCTCTACGGTCGCTCTTCCTGATCGAGGGATTGAATTCATAGCGGAACTGGAGGTAGGTCTGCTCGGCAATCGGTTCGCTGTACGTCAGCTGTACGCCGTAGCTCTGCTGGGTGGTCGGCGTTTTGTTAAACCGATTCTTGATGATTGTATCGGGCATGACGTAGTAGCGGTTTTCCGATTCGGAGTATTGCTCGCTATTGCCGTCGCTGTACGAAAAGTTGGCTACCAAGGTGAGGTTTCGCCCGTTGTTGTTCAACTTACGGTTGAGTTGCAAGCGTCCTCTTGCCGACAACGTTTTGCTTGTGCTGCGCGATTGGTTGTTGCCTGCGTTGACAGCGATTTTTTGTAACCCCGCATTGCTTTCCAAATCGGGGAAGAGCAGATAGTTGTTCGGATCATCCACCACATCGAGCGGGTCGCTATTAAACGTGGCATCCTCCGACTTGGAATAGCTGTTGCTGTTTGAATAAGAGATGTTCGGACGGAAGATGATGTTGGTCATCGAGTCCGGCTGCCACTCCAAGAGGAAATTGACAAAGACATTGTCGCCTTTGGAAAGCGTCGTGGAGTTGGAATTGCTAAAGATTCTCGACGAGTTGGTGCCATTGGCAATAGTCTGATCCGACGAGACGATGTTTTTCGAGTCCGTATTGCTGTGGTTGTAGCGTATGCTACCGCCCAATTCGAGGTTGCCGCGTTCGATGGCGAAGTTGAATCCCCCCATTTTGGGAGCGCTCAGTCCTTGTCTGCCGAACATCATACCGCCTCCACCGCCGCCGCCGGAGAATCCCCGTCCTCCTACGTTGTTGGCAGAACCAATCAAGGTCAACTGCGTAGGATCTGCACCAACCACCATGTGGTTGATGGTGGCGCGCGAGGTGTATCGACCTTCCGTACCGACACCGGCATCGAGGTTACCGGTCCAACCGTGTCTCATATCTTTCTTGATACCCAAGTCGATGACGGTCTCTTCCTCGCCGTCGGCAATGCCGGTCACGCGAGCCAAGTCCGACTGGCGGTCATACGACCTGATTCGCTCTACCATCTCTACGGGCAGGTTTTGCAAACCGGTTGCGATGTCGCCGTCGAAGAACTCTTTGCCTTCAACCAGCAGCTTGGTTACGCTCTTTCCGTTGATCTTGATGTTACCTTGGTCGTCGACTTCGGCGCCCGGCAGTTTCCTGATCAGCTCCTCGAGCATGGCTCCTTCGGAGGTACGATAGGCCGATGCGTTAAAGATGAGCGAGTCTTCCACCACCTGCACCTGCGGTGCTTCGGCAGTAACGACCGCTTCCGACAGCAAAACTGCGTCGGTTTTCAGGGTCAGTGTACCCACATTCTTGTCGGCTGTAAGCTGAAGGGGGAGCAGTTCGGGAAGAAAACCGATATACGATACCTTGAGCACGTATTTACCGGCAGCCACTTTGGGAAGAGTAAAGTAGCCTTGTGTTGTGGTGGCGATTCCCGTCACGAACGTACTGTCGGGCAGCGACATCAACTGTACGTTGGCTTGTATGGCGGGTTCTCTGGAATCGCCTTCCATGACGCGTCCGCTAACTGTGATGTCTTTCGTTTGTGAGAAAGCGGTGAGGGCGGTTGTTAGTAGCATGACCGTCCCGAGTAATGATTTTAAATTCATGCGCTTGTTTTATAAGATAACTAATACTTATTTTTCTCCGTTAAAAACTTCGCATCTTATGACGAGCGCAATTAGGAAAAGTTTAATGTGGTCAGGACAAAAAAGTTTTTTTTAGGGTTGTTTATGATGAAACATGCGTCGGATGGCTGCCCGTTTGGTGCCATATTCCAAGCATAATACGTTCATCAACAAAAAGATAAGGAAGGTTGAGGTGTCTGCCGAGAGCATGTCGCCTCTCCATACTCGCCAGAGCATGCCGCCGAAGATAAAGAATAGGGTCAGGAACATGGCATTGCGGGTGGCGGTGATGCGTATCTGTTCGGCTTCGTCGTTCTCTTCTTTGGCAAGGGCGAAGAGAATCATCAAGGCTCCCACCATCATCAACAGTTTGGAGCACTCTTTATAGAAAAGCAGGTTGGCATCGGTTACCCGTCCCATGATCCACATCAGGAAGGGGAGGAAGAGCGCCAATGCAATGATGCCGTAGCCCATCGGACGGCAGAAGGCAGGGAGTAAGGCTTTCATTTTCGTTTTATTGTTTGATAGTTTGGCGGCAAAGATAGCTCATTATCGCAATAATCTCTATTTTTGCACCTTCGTTTTCTCACTAATTATGGCTTTATATCTCGTATGAAACAAGAAATAATCCTTTGCCGGTCGTTAGCTACCGATTTGGAGCGTGTGTTGCAACAACAATCGTTCGATAAACTCTTTCTGCTCACCGACGAGGCGACGCATCGCTGCTGCGCACCTTTGCTGGGCGAGGCACTGCTCGGGCAGGTCGAGGAGGTGGTGATACCTGCCGGCGATACCCACAAAACCCTCGATACGCTGGCTTCGGTGTGGCAGGCGCTGAGCTGCCGGGGAGCTACCCGCCGGTCGATGCTGATCAATCTGGGGGGAGGTATGGTGACCGACTTGGGCGGGTTTGCTGCTTCTACCTTTAAACGCGGCATCGGCTACCTGAATATTCCAACTACGCTGCTGGCAATGGTCGATGCGGCAGTAGGCGGCAAGACCGGCATCAACTTCAACGGGTTGAAGAACGAGATCGGTGTGTTCAATCCGGCTGCGTATGTGTTGCTCGATACCGCTTTTCTGCGCACACTCGACCGCCCGAATCTGTTGTCGGGCTATGCCGAGATGTTGAAACACGGGCTTATCAGCACGGTGGCACACTGGGCGGAGCTGTTGAACGTCGAGATAGCCGACACGGTGTGTGTCGATTACGACGCCCTGCGAGCGCCGGTGCGACGCTCGGTGCAGGTGAAGGAGGAGATCGTGGCGCAAGACCCGTTGGAACAGGGGCTGCGGAAAGCCTTAAACTTGGGGCATACCGTGGGACATGCCTTCGAGAGCCTGGCTATGGCAGAGCATCGCGCAGTGCTGCATGGATATGCTGTGGCGTGGGGGTTGGTGTGCGAACTCTACCTGTCGAACCGCCTGGTGGGTTTTCCGGTGGGGAAGATGAGGCAGACGGTCGACTTTATCAGGGAGCGCTACGGCACATTTACCTTCGATTGCAACGATTACGAAACACTTTACGAGTTGATGACGCACGACAAGAAGAATCGTGCCGGCGTCATCCATTTCACGTTGTTGAGGGAGGTAGGCGAGATCTGCCTGGACCAGACTGCCGACAAGGAGTTGATATTCGAAATGCTTGATTTCTATCGGGAGAATGGTGTAGGGTGAGAGGGCTATGGAGTCTATAAAAGCGAAGCCCCCGACATCTCGTCGAGGGCATTCCAAACGCGCTAATTGCGTAACTAAGAGAAAAAATTTAAGGTTAGCTGTCATGAATTAGGTTGTATGTGCTTGACTCTCCTCTGTCTGTTGTTTGCTCTTTATATGAGATGAGGTTTAAGATGAAATACACGAATTGCTTGCTATAAATATGTTATATCTTCTGTTCTAAAAGCTGGTGCAAAGTTACGGGTATAAGTGCGCAAAGGCGTTACTCAAATCGGCTTTTCTGTTGCTCAAATCGGCTTATCTGTTGCTCGATTTGGTATAGTCTTGTTCGATTGAGTATTTCTATTGCTCGATTAGGTATTCCTGTTGCTCGATTTGGTATACTCTTGCTCGATTTGGGTTCAATCCACTAGAAGATAATTTCGGCGCGCGATTCGTTGTCGCTCTTCTTTTCGTAGGGCACGGAGGCAACGAAAGAGCGCATCCGGCGCATGCAGGTGTCGACATCGCCCGTGTCGAGTGCTTTCTTCATGGCAAGAATGCTCATTTGCCCCTCGTCTTCCGTATATCCGAGATAGGCAGGCAGCAGGGAGCTGACAAAGCCGTGTCGTACCTCGTCGTTGGGGTAGCCCAATGTGTAGATGCCCTCGTCGTAACCCTTGATGGTGAGGTAGCCACTTTGATAGAGCACAGGCAGCAATTCCGTCAGATTTTCTACCGGACGGTCGAACAGCGACGCGATAGCCTCCCGCCCTTCCAGCTCCTCGGGATCCATACGGCTGTTCTTTAGCAGCTCGATGAGGAAAGTGGGGGTACCCGATTCGAACCAATAGTGCTCATACTTTTTGTTCTTCAATACCTTGATGATGCTATACGGATTGTAGATCTCTTCTGTCTCTTCACAGAAGTGATAGCCGTCATACAGTTGCTTGAGGTGCGCACAAGCCTCTTCGTAGGTTTCGTGGTTGCGCTCTGCCAAGGCTGCAATGTCAGGCTCAAACTGTGTGAGCAGCTCGGTCTCCGTGATGCCGCAGATGCTGCTGTATTCTTCCAGCATGCTGATGTTGTCCAAGTGGTTGAGTTCGCTGAAGATGCTCAGTTGGCTGAACTTGGTGATGCCGGTGATGAAGAGGAAGCGGATATACTTGCCGCTATCTTTGAGCGGACTGAAGAAGTCGCGCATGATGCCGCGCAACTCGGTGCGCCGATCTTCCATGTCGGTGCCTATGGCGCTGAGGATGGGCGAGTCGTATTCGTCGATCAATACTGCCACTTGCTTGCCGCTCTGTTCGCGGGCGCGCTGAATGACGCCGCCAAAACGACCCTCATAAGTGTTTTCGTTTTCACTGCGACCATATTTCTTCTCTCACATAGAAAGATGACGCGACAACAGTTCATGCAGGCTCTCTACGTCATCGTATTTAGAACCGGCAAACGAGATGTAAAACACCTCGCGCGCCGTCCATTCGGTTTCCAACATATCTATGGCCAGTCCCTCGAACAGGTGTTTCTTCCCTTCGAAGTAGGCTTTCAAAGTAGAGCACAAGAGGCTCTTCCCGAAGCGGCGGGGACGGCTCAGAAAGCAGGTGCGATAATTATAGACCAATGAATAAATCAAATCAGTCTTGTCTACGTACACGCAGTCTGTGGTGCGCAGGTCTTCAAAATCTTGTATCCCGATGGGATATCGACGAATGGGCTGTTTCATAATTATGCATATTATTCATGTTTTCGTGTGGCAAAGGTAACGACATTTTCGTGCTATTCAAGCTTTGGCGTGATTATCTGTATGATAGGAAGGCATAAAATCTCCGCAGATAGATCGTGCGGTTCTATAAAATGTTTCTTATATTTGCGGCATCAATGTAAAAATTAGACTGACCTGTGTCTATTTACATGAAACCAATATTTAGAACGATAAGCATTATGAGTAAATTTATTAACCCGTTGACCGACTACGGCTGGAAGATTCTTTTCGGGCAAGAGACGAACAAGTCTGTCCTTATTGAGTTGTTAAACAGCTTGTTGGAGGGAGAAGTAGTGATCGAGGACTTGATATACCTCGATAAAGAACAACTACCGGAAGTGCCTGACGAACGCATGTTCGTGTACGACATTTATTGTCGAACCAGCACCGGAGAGTATATCATCATAGAGATACAGCGAGAGTCGCAGGAGTATTTTAAAGACCGCGCTTTGGTTTATACTTCAGCTGCCATACTCAAGCAAGCTAAAAAGGGCACTTGGATCTACAAACTCGACGCCGTTTACGGCATCTTCTTTCTCGACTTCCGGCTGCCTGAGAATGAATACGAAGGTGCTGTCATTCACGTCGACATGACCACTCGCAAGACCCACCGTGTGTTCAACCCCAAACAGCGGCAGATATTCATCTCTCTGCCGGCGTTTGACCTACAAGAAGATGAGTGTAAAACCAAATCCGATCGTTGGATTTATGTACTGAAGAATATGGAAACATTGGATCACATACCGTTTATAGACGACATGCCGGTGATGAGAAGATTAGAGAAAACCATCGCCCTCACTTCTATGGACCCCAATCAACGCGGTCTGTATGAAGCCAGCCTCAAAGCCTATCGCGACAATTATGCGGTGATTTCGTACAAGGTAAAAAAGGGTATCGAAGAAGGCATGGCTAAAGGCATGGCTAAAGGCATAGCCAAAGGTAGAGCTGAAGGTATGACTAAAGGCATAGCCAAAGGTAGAGCTGAAGGCATAGCCATCGGCGAAGCGCGTAGCCAAGCCAAGCTCCTTGACACTGCCCGTAACCTCAAGGCGGCAGGCGTTGCGACAGAGATCATTATAAATGCCACCGGCTTGTCGCGCGAAGTCATCGAGCAGCTGTAGAACCATTCGCTACGGCAGATACTTTTTATCACAAAGCCCCTCCCTTGTTCTAAACTCTTGGGAATAACCGATTTCGCAAAACTCATCTAAGCATTGCTAAATAGACGGCGTGTTGAAATAGAAAGGCTGCACCCATCGATGGGGCGCAGCCTTTCTTACTTATAGTTAGCAGCGTAAGGGCTACTTGGGGGAGGCGTAAAGTGCTGACAACTGCCTGATAGTAGTGTTATTAGTTAGGGCTTAGTTATAGATATTTCATTACTTCCTGTGCATAGTTTTCTGTGCATGATCCTCTTATGCTTGTGCACTTCAGGTCGGGCAGTTGTCAGCGCTTGTATACAGTAACTATTCGGGGGGAAATAGATGAGCGAGTAATTAGTCTGCTACTATAGTAATCGTACCCTTACCTGGGATTTTGTATGGCAATGTAACACCATCAACTACTAGTGTCACTTCAACCTTGGAATCACTCGTTACGTTATTACTAAGTGTTGCGTATTGATCCCATTCAATGTTATAGGTACCATTAATTAGACCAGTACTATTGATAAATTTTAAGTTGTTACCCAGCATAGCTTCGTCTTCGTCTCCAAAAGTTTCAGAATACTTGACAAATATTATGTTTGCATCCAAGCCACTACCTTTAGCGAAATTCCATTGTGCAGCTGTAGTAATATTGCCATCTTTATCTTTAATAGCCTCCGTGTAATAAGCAACATCCTTACCATTTTTCTGAAGAACAAGTTGATGACCTAAGTTTACAACTTCCGGATTGGTATTGCTCAGTGAAACAGGTTTGATCTTAGCAGTGAATGGGATCGCATAAGTAATCTTGATAGACGATTCTAGTTTTTCTCCATTCTCTAACTCGGCAACAAGATTGAGGTTGCAGATCAGGTCTTTTTCCAAATCCGGTTCCGTAGGAGTTCCGGTAAACGTGAGCTTTTGAACTGCATAGTCTCCTGTTGACAAGTCATACTTTCTTGATGTAGCATTATCGGCGTATTCAAAATACAACTTACTAATATGACGAGTATCTAAATTCTTAGTTTCATCTACGTTGGTGGTTTCTGGATTATCAACGACAAAATAATTGCTATTATAGAATTCTTTGAAGATATCAACTCCCGTCGTTTTGATATTAAACCACTCAGAACCATTCCAGCCGTCTATGCTACGTGTAGATTTGTCATAGATCGTCGGCATGTCCGGTTTCTCTATGGTGTAATCCATTGTCACAACAATGGTCGGTTTATTGGTAGCAGCCAATTTCACAACAGCCTTTCCCTTTCCGGCGCTTGTCGGAACTTTGCTGTTGAACTCGAATTTTAACATCGGTTTTCCCGATTCATCAATAATAATACTCTTGTTGTCAATAATGGTAGATTCGTCGACAGTTGTGCTCGGATCATTTACAACTGTGATGCCGGTATAGGCAGCCTTAAATTCGTTAGCCGACATATCAATGTTCGTGTTGCCTAACAGGCTACTCAAATCTATTGAAACAGGTTTCAAATCAGCATATGTAAGATTAGCCTTGGGTGCAGCAAATTCAATCTCGTCCGTTGCAGGAGGTACGACTTCTTCACCTGTAATATCGATCTTCATGAATCTTGTAAGAACAACAGTACCATTAATTGAAGCCGTTACTCGAACGACTGGAGACATACCTTTCGCATTTACGCCGGTTCCGTCGGCGATGTTGGTCAGTATTCCGGGTTCTTTGAACGATACATATTGTTGTTGGTCGATGCCACTGTCACCTTTAGTAACTTTATCTTTAGCATCTATTTTACCGTCACCATTTAGGTCTAAAGAAAAGTCATACTTCACTGTTACGCCAAGCTCAGATTCGAGGAGTAAATCATAAGAAATGCCACTTCCCTTACCCGTTAATATCGGTAGGTTATTTAGATCGATTTTGCCATCTTTATAATAAAACTTTGCTTGTGCGGTTGCATAGTTATAACTATTAGTTATATATGCATTTAACTTCTCATCCCCTGACAAGCTTGGGTCTACATAAGCAAAATGTGCACCATCTTCATTTCCATTATCCATGTCGTAGCTATTAATATTATAGTACGAGATTTGTGCATAATCAGACACATACACGGATCCATCTGTTGCTTCCGCTTTCAGGGCTACGATGGGGGTGGTTTTTTTCATGTCATCGTAGCGCTCTTTATCTATTTTCAGATCGAACGTCAAGGCGCCATCTTTGTATGTGTATTCCCCTTCCGATTCAACAAAATCGTCGATATCGCCGTCAACACGTGTTGCCACTTCGCGAGCAATAAACGAATATTGGTACTTTCCATATTCGGCATTCTGCGGATTCAAACGATAGGTTGCTGTGGGAGTTTTGCTCAAAAGAGTAACTATTTGATTACGCCCTTTATCATACGTCAACGTATAAGAACTAATCAGCCCCATACCGTCTTTTATTTCCATCGGAACGAAAGCCAGCGAGTTGAGCTTAGCCCACAAGGTGAGAACGATGCTTTCTCCATCTTCAGCAGCGCCGGTCAAAGTCAGCGTACCCTTTTCGGTATCCCATACAGCGTTGATAGCGCTGTTGGAAGTGGCTGCCCATTTAATATTGGTATTTACACGCGTCGTGTCAGCGGCTGTTTCGATAACTTCTATCCAAAAACCGGTTTCGTCGCCTTCGACGCCGGGTTCGTAGTACTTCGTCGGAGCGTTTTCGCCGTTTTGACCGTTAGCACCGGGTTCTCCGGGAGCACCGGCTTCGCCTGTGTCGCCTTTTTCGCCGGGAGCACCGGCTTCGCCACGTGAGGGGAATCCGGTATCTTCACCATCAATGAACCAATTGCCGTTTTCACCAATAGTTACGATCGAACCGTCCTTACCGGGGGTTCCGTCAGTACCATCCTTACCGTCGGCTCCGTTAGCACCATTGGTAATGGTAAACGTTTTACCATCGCTCAACGTAACGACCACTCCGTTTGCAGTCGGCGAAATACCTGTGATGACAGCGCCACCACTGATAGCCGTTTGCAGATCACCTACTGTTTTCTTGAGGGCTGCGACATCGTCTTGCAGGCTTTTGATGTCATCATCGTAGTCCTTGCATGACGTTACTGTTCCCATGGTACCCACTAACAAGGCACCGAGAAAGATTGCATTCAAAAATCTTTTCTTCATAAAAAAACTATTAATTATTAATAATACAGGAATAATACATT
>JAISIN010000075.1 GCA_031262085.1 Prevotellaceae bacterium | reverse complement strand
TTTCTTGATCTTTTTAAAATCTTCTCCTATGTGAACCTGCTCGGTGACGGCTTTGGCTGTACCATACAGAATACGTTCCAGAAATGTAAGCTCGCGTGTGTTCTGCACCTCAATGATGACGATCTCGTCTTTGCTGTCGCGTGCTT
Source organism: Prevotellaceae bacterium (assembly GCA_031262085.1). Classification (GTDB taxonomy): domain Bacteria; phylum Bacteroidota; class Bacteroidia; order Bacteroidales; family Bacteroidaceae; genus Bacteroides. Next base: position 50,331 of record JAISIN010000075.1, on the reverse strand, counting down.
TAATGTCTACACGGTTGAATTTATCGTCGGAAGCCTCTTGATTGCTTTCGCTCTCCAAAATCTCTATGATGCGAATCTGTTCGCCAAGCAGAACGGAGAGGAATCCTTCCAACACCACAAAGTTGGCTTTCTGGCGCAACAGGCGTTTGATTGCCCAGTCAAAACGGATGTATTTATTTGGTTCCATATAGATTTTTACTGTCTGAATGAACTGTGGGAGCAAAAGTAGCGTAAATTTGCGAGTTATGCAAACGTAAAAGTAACCTATCAAACATATAAACGAAGGGACTTACACTACAACTTTTCTATTCTCGTCTTTGATAACCCGGTTGCTTTTGCTATGTCAGGCTCTATGACGTTTTCAATGGGTAATGATGCACTTATTGCAGAAAAATGCGACTTACGGGTCAGGAGTTCTCAAGATTCTCAATTTATATTGATGCTGAAATGTGTATCTTTGCGCCCTCTAAACGAATAAACAGATACACAGATTATAATGACCGAAGAGACAGAATATATTCATGTTTATGGGGCGCGAGTAAACAATCTCAAAAACATAGACGCGCAGATACCCCGTCACAGCTTTACCGTCATCACCGGACTAAGTGGAAGCGGTAAATCGTCGCTGGCATTCGACACCATCTTTGCCGAAGGTCAGCGCCGCTATATTGAGACCTTCTCGGCGTATGCGCGCAACTTTCTGGGCAATCTGGAGCGTCCGGATGTGGATAAGATTACCGGATTAAGCCCCGTTATATCCATCGAACAAAAAACAACCAACAAGAATCCGCGTTCGACCGTAGGAACCACCACCGAGGTGTACGACTTTCTGCGTTTGCTCTACGCACGTGCCGGCATAGCCTATTCCTATCTGTCGGGCGAACGCATGGTGAAATACACCGAAGAACAGATTCTCGAACTCATACTCCATCAATACAACGGGCGACGCATCTACATCTTGGCGCCATTGGTTCGCGCCCGCAAAGGGCATTACAAGGAGCTGTTCGAGACTATCCGCAAGAAAGGATACCTGTACGTGCGCGTCGACGGCGAACTACGCGAAGCACTACCGGGCATGAAGGTCGACCGTTACAAGAATCACGATATAGAAGTGGTGATAGATAAGCTTGCCGTGCAAGACAAAGACGACACGCGCCTGAAGAAAAGCGTTGCCACCGCCATGCAACAAGGCAGCGGCTTGCTGATGATACTCGATCTGCAAACGCAGGAAGTGCGCCATTACAGCAAGCACCTGATGTGTCCGGTCACCGGTCTTTCGTATAAGGACCCGGCGCCGCACAACTTCTCGTTCAACTCGCCACAAGGGGCATGCCCCCGCTGCAAAGGGTTGGGAGTGGTGAATCAGATAGATGTAGACAAGGTGATTCCCGACCGCTCGCTTTCCATTGCCGAAGGGGCGGTGGTGCCGTTGGGGAAAGCCAAGAGCAGCATGATATTCTGGCAGATAGATGCCCTGCTGGAGAAGTACGATGCCAACCTGAAGACCCCGGTAAAAGAGTTGCCCGACGATGCCATCGACGAAATACTTCACGGATCGGACGACCGACTGCGCATTCAGAGCAAGCTCATCGGTACTTCGAGCGACTATTATGTCACTTACGAGGGAATCGTGAAATATATTCAGTTGCTGCAAGAACACGAAGCCTCTGCCACTGCACAGAAGTGGGCAGAGCAATTTGCCAAAACCACCGCATGCCCCGAATGTCACGGTGCACGCCTCAATCGGGAAGCGTTGCACTTTCGCATGCACGACAAGAATATCTACGAATTGTCGGGCATGGACATCAGCGAACTGTACGACTGGCTCGCTGCCCTCGACCCCTACTTAGACGACAAACAACGACAGATAGCTGCCGAAATTCTCAAAGAGATACGTACCCGCCTGAAGTTCCTGCTCGACGTGGGATTGGACTACTTGTCGCTCAACCGTAGCTCGGCATCGCTGTCGGGTGGCGAGAGCCAGCGCATCCGGCTGGCTACACAGATCGGGTCGCAATTGGTCAACGTGCTCTATATTCTCGACGAACCCAGCATCGGGTTGCATCAACGCGACAACCAGCGACTGATTCGCTCGCTGAAGGAGTTGCGCGACATTGGCAACACGGTCGTTGTGGTAGAACACGATAAGGATATGATGCTGGCTGCCGACTATGTGATTGACTTGGGACCGAAAGCGGGACGGCTGGGCGGCGAAGTCGTATTCAGCGGTACACCGCAAGAAATGCTGGCTACACATACGCTCACCTCGCAATATCTCAATGGCGAACGTACCATCGAAGTGCCTGCCGTGCGCCGCGCGGGCAACGGACATGCGTTAGCGCTGCACGGAGCGCGGGGCAATAACCTGAAAGGGGTAGATGTGGAGTTTCCGCTGGGCAAGCTTATCTGCGTTACCGGAGTATCGGGCAGCGGCAAGTCGACACTCATCAATGAAACGCTGCAGCCCATTCTCTCGCAGAAGTTTTATCACTCGCTGCAAGATCCGTTGCCTTACGATAGCATTGAGGGGATAGCATATATAGACAAGGTAGTCAATGTCGACCAGTCGCCCATCGGTCGCACACCCCGTTCCAACCCTGCCACCTATACCAACGTCTTCTCCGACATCCGCAACCTGTTCGTAGAGCTGCCCGAATCGAAGATACGCGGCTATAAACCCGGTCGTTTCTCTTTCAATGTCAAGGGAGGGCGGTGCGAGACCTGTCAGGGCAACGGTTACCGCACCATCGAAATGAACTTCCTGCCCGATGTGTATGTGCCGTGCGAAGTATGTCACGGCAAGCGCTACAACCGCGAAACCTTGGAAGTGCGCTTCAAAGGAAAGTCGATTGCCGATGTGCTCGATATGACCATCAACCGCGCCGTAGAGTTCTTTGAGAATGTGCCGCAGATTTTGCACAAGATCAAGGTGATACAAGAGGTAGGGCTGGGATACATCAAGCTGGGACAATCGTCGACAACACTTTCGGGCGGCGAAAGCCAGCGTGTGAAGCTTGCCGCCGAACTATCCAAACGCGACACCGGGAAGACACTCTATATACTCGACGAGCCGACTACCGGATTGCATTTCGAAGATATACGCGTGCTGATGGCAGTGCTCAACAAGTTGGTCGACAAGGGCAATACGGTCATTGTGATAGAGCACAATCTCGATGTTGTCAAACTGGCAGATTACATTATCGACATGGGACCCGAAGGCGGAAAGGGCGGGGGAGAGGTGCTCAGCGTAGGAACCCCCGAAGAGGTGATGTGCAGTGACAAGGGGTATACACCGAAGTTTTTGAGAAAGGAGTTGTGAGATAGTGGATAATATAGATGTTATCAATCACCGTATAGGAAAAGCCTATCTCACATTTCTTTATTATTGTGCGGATTATCCTTATATTTGTCAACAATTAACCCATTTTGAAAGATATGAAACATGTAATCATTGGTGGAGTGGCAGGCGGAGCCACCGCTGCCGCCCGTCTAAGGCGTGTAGATGAAGCTGCGGACATCGTGTTATTGGAAAAAGGTGCATACATCTCGTATGCCAACTGTGGACTACCTTATTATATAGGTGGTATGATCGAAGAACGCGACCGACTGTTGTTGCAAACGCCCGAATCGTTTGGCGCCCGCTTTCGGGTAGATGTACGTGTGCAGAATGAGGTCATAGCCATTCACCCGAAACAAAAAAGTATCTCCGTGCGCAAAGCCGACGGACAAGTGTATGAGGAAAACTACGACAAGCTACTGCTATCGCCCGGCTCTATACCGGTGCGTCCACCACTGAAGGGAATCGACAGCGAAGGTATCTTCACCTTGCGCACCGTCGACGATACCGACCGTATCAAAGCTTGGCTCACCACGCGGCATCCCAAACACGCCGTAGTAGTAGGCGGCGGATTCATAGGATTGGAGATGGCAGAAAACCTGCACCATGCCGGCGTAACGGTGTCGGTGGTAGAAATGGCCAATCAAGTGATGGCGCCTATTGACTTCTCGATGGCTGCCCCCGTTCACCAACATCTGCTGCAAAAAGGCGTTGCGCTCTATCTCGAAGAAAGCGTGGTCAGCTTCGAGCGTACCGAACACGGACTGACAGTCTCCCTGAAGAGCGGCAAAACCATCCCGACCGATATGGTACTGCTCTCTATCGGCGTGCGTCCGGCTACCGCACTGGCTAAAGAAGCCGGATTGAAACTGGGCGAAACAGGCGGCATCCGGGTAGACAATCACCTGATGACCTCCGAACCCGACATCTATGCGGTGGGAGACGCCATTGAATATCCGCATCCCATAACCGGAAAACCTTGGCTGAATTATCTGGCAAACCCAGCCAACCGACAGGGACGTATCGTGGCAGATAACATGGCGCTCGGGAACAAAACAATCTACGAAGGGGCTATCGGAACATCTATAGCTAAGGTATTCGATATGACGGTTGCCTCTACCGGATTACCTGCCAAGAGGTTGAAACAGTTTGGATTACCTTATAAAAGCTCGGTCACTTCGGGGTCATCGCACGCCGGATACTACCCGCAAGGCATGCCGCTCACACTGAAGCTTACTTTTCACCCTGAAACAGGAAAAATATACGGTGCACAGTGCGTCGGATACGACGGTGTAGACAAACGCATCGACCAGATAGCGCTTCTGATTAAACAGGGCGGAACCGTTTACGACCTGATGGAAACCGAACACGCTTATGCACCGCCCTTCTCGTCTGCCAAAGACCCGATAGCCATTGCCGGATATGTAGCTTCGAACCTCATCAACGGCACCATGCCTGCCATTACTTGGCGCGAACTGCAAGCAACCCGACCGCAACCGGTGCTGATAGATACCCGCACACCCGAAGAGTTTGCCTTCGGCACGATACACGGAGCGGTCAATATCCCTCTTGACGAACTGCGCGAACGACTGTCGGAGGTTCCTGCCGATAAGCCGGTGGTGGTGTTCTGCGCCGTAGGATTGCGCGGATACGTAGCACAACGCATCCTGACCGGACACGGTTATACCAACATTCGCAATCTGCAAGGAGGGTACAAGCTATATGCCGATGCGGTAGCTCCCATACCGACACCTGTCGCACCTCGGGAAACGTCGGCAGTGAATGATGCCGCCCATGTCGACAAACCGACGAGAGCAGCGGGCGTCACCCTGAAAGTAAACGCTTGTGGCATGCAATGTCCCGGTCCCATTTTGCAACTCAAAAAGGCTATGGATAAACTGACACCCGGCGAATGGGTAGAGATAGTTGCTACTGATATGGGCTTCTCGCGCGATGCAGCTGCTTGGTGCAACAGTACCGGCAACTTGTTACTCGACAGTCGTGCAGACAAGGGACAATACACCTTGCTTTTTGAGAAGGGAGCGCCGAAAACGGCATGTCCGTCGACTACCGACTGCACCCCGAGCGGTCGCGGCAAAACATTCATCATGTTTAGCGACGACCTCGACAAGGCGCTGGCTACCTTCGTACTTGCCAACGGAGCAGCAGCCACCGGACAGAAGGTTACCGTGTTCTTCACCTTCTGGGGACTGAACGTATTAAAAAAGGTGCAGAAACCCCGAATGAAGAAAGATTTCTTTGCTGCCATGTTTGGTCGGATGCTGCCGTCAAGCTCACTGAAACTGAAGCTATCAAAACTCAACATGGCAGGCATGGGAAGCCGAATGATGCGCTATCTCATGAAACAGAAAGGAATAGATTCTTTGGAATCGCTCCGCACACAGGCGCTCGAACAGGGAGTGGAATTTATTGCCTGCCAAATGTCAATGGACGTTATGGGAGTAAGCCGCGAAGAACTGCTCGACGAAGTCACTATCGGAGGGGTAGCCACCTATATGGAGCGAGCCGACCAAGCCAATGTGAATCTATTTATCTGAAATGTAATATTTATGTAATTGATTTGTAATATATATCCCCTATGTTTGTGGTCGAAATAGACCCTAATAATTAATATGTATATGGACAAATATCGCATTTTAGTAGTGGACGACGAAGAAGACATCTGTGAAATCCTGCAATTCAACCTTGAGAGCGAAGGCTACACAGTAGATACGGCAAACTCAGCCGAAGAAGCCTTGAAGAGACCAATCATCAACTACGACCTGCTCTTATTAGACGTTATGATGGGCGAAATATCCGGCTTTAAGCTGGCACAGATGCTAAAGAAAGATAAGAAGACTGCCGGTATACCGATTATTTTTTTGACCGCCAAGGATACAGAGAACGATATGCTGACAGGGTTCACACTGGGCGCAGACGACTATATCTCCAAACCCTTTTCGCTACGCGAGGTCATGGCGCGGGTACGTGCCGTACTGAAACGTTCGGGACAACACAAAGACAACGAAGCAGCCCAAGAACCCATTGTTTTCAAATCATTGGTCATCGAACCGTTGCAAAAGCGGGTGACAATCAACGATCAACCGGTAGTGCTCACCCGCAAGGAAACCGAAATACTACTGCTGCTGATACAGCATCAAGGAAGAGTATTTAGTCGCGAAGAGATACTGAACAACATTTGGGACAAAACCGATACCTACGTGCTCGAACGTACCGTAGATGTGAACGTAACCCGTCTGCGTAAAAAGCTGGGAAGTGAATACGGCAAATGCATTGTAACCCGATTAGGATATGGATACTGCTTCGACGCTTAATGACAAGACCCGTTTCCTGACCTATAGTCGGAAGCTGTTCCTGTCGGTGCTCTCGCTATTCCTGCTTTTTGCCGGTAGCCTGTTACTATACCAATATCATAGAGAGAAAGAACATAAGATAGAGTTACTGAATGTGCAGTTGCAAGACTGTAATGAAGAGCTGTACATGTTGCTCAAACATACACCCGACAGTTTACCTATTCGGGTACTCGACCAATATCCGCGTGAACATTTTATTACCGACCTGCGCATCACGGTCATCAACAGGAACGGCGATGTGCTGTATGATACGAACAAACCGTCGCATTGGAGCAATCATCTCAACCGCCCTGAAGTAGAGCAAGCCATCCTCCACCGCAACGGTTACGACGTAAGACGCACTTCCGAAACAACCGGACTGACCTATTTCTATTCGGCTACGTGCTACGACAACTTGATTATCCGTTCGGCATTACCCTATAACATCAATCTGGTACAACACTTGGCTGCCGACCAGCACTATTTATGGTTTACGCTGACCGTTTCGCTGCTCCTGATAGGGGTGTTCTATCAATACACATCCCGATTGGGAACGGCAGTTGCCCGCCTGCGCGAGTTTGCCATGCATGCCGACCGCGACGAATCGGTAGAGACGTCGCCCCATCTATTCCCCGACAACGAACTGGGAGCTATCTCCCAACACATCGTCCGCATCTATTTGCGATTGCGAGAAACCAAAGAGGCGCTCTACATCGAACGCGAGAAACTCATCATGCACCTGCAATCGTCGCACGAAGGATTGGGCGTGTTTACACGCGAAAAGAAAGAAATATTGGTCAACAACCTCTTCACCCGTTATGCCAATCTGATATCAGACACAAACCTGTCGGCTACCGAAGATATTTTTGCCGTCAAGGAGTTCGAAGAGATTACCGACTTCATCAACCACTCACTGTCGGAAGGACGGAAAAGAATCGATATCAACAAGGACGGGCGCTCTTTTGTAGCCGAATGTATCGTGTTTCAGGATATGAGCTTTGAAATCACCATCAATGATGTTACGCAAGAAGAGGAGCAAAACCGGCTAAAACGACAACTAACCCAGAACATTGCGCACGAACTGAAAACTCCTGTCAGCAGCATACAAGGCTATTTGGAAACACTTGTCAACAACGACCGCATCTCCGACAAACAACGCCGGTCGTTCATGGAACGTTGCTATGCACAGAGCAATCGCCTGAGCCGCTTGCTGCGCGACATATCTGTGCTCACCCGCATGGACGAAGCAGCCAACATGATCGATATGGAGCCGCTGGATTTGAGTGTTCTGATCACCTCCATGCTGAACGAAGTGTCGCGTGAGCTGGAGGAAAAACAAATTCAGGTAGTCAACAACCTGCGACCGACCATGATGTTGCAAGGCAACTATTCACTGCTCTACTCCGTCTTTCGAAATCTTACCGACAACACCATAACGTATGCCGGAACCCATATCCGCATCACCATTCGCTGCTTCCGCGAAGATGAACATTTCTACTACATCAGCTTTGCCGACAATGGAGTGGGGGTACCGCCCGAGCACCTCAATCGTTTGTTTGAACGATTCTACCGCGTAGACAAAGGACGCTCGCGCAAGTTGGGCGGCACGGGGCTGGGATTGGCTATCGTCAAGAACGCCGTCATCATTCACGGCGGTACCATCTCTGCCAAGAATACCCCCGGCGGCGGGCTGGAGTTTGTTTTTACACTGGCAAAGCATGCTGCCGCATCAGACACCAAGCCTTACGACTTAAAAAACAAAAAGTGATGTTTTAATGAACGAATGACTTTTGTTCTACCAAGATTGGGTAAAATCGTTTAGTTGATGCTATCTTTGCGCTCAAATTAAACCATCATTCGTATGAATCGCATTCTTCTTTCCCTGAAACGCCCCTTCGTGAGGCTCGGTCGTATCCGTTACCGATGTGGGTACGGCGTACACTCTCCTTTTGCATTCAGCCTGATTACACACGTCATCTACGAGCATACACCTTATTATAAATATGAAGAGCTGGCAAAGATGCAGAGACGCCTCGCACCGCAAAAAGACCGCTACTGGAAGTACGAATCGCGCAAAGTGAAGCAACTTCTCTTCCGGCTGGTAAACTACGCACAGCCTGCCACCATAGTAGATGCCGGTACACTCTCTGCCTCTGCCTGCTACCTGAAGGCTGCCAAAGAGAATGCCGATTATACGGCTACCCGTGACCTGAGCGAACTCTTCCTGGAAGCAGGCAGTCCGGTTGATTTCCTCTATGTGCACGACTATCGTAATCCCACGTTAGTCGAAGATATTGTCAACCTCTGTGTTGCCCGCAGCACCGAGCGCTCACTCTTCGTCGTCGAAGGCATCGGTTACACCCCACAGATGCGGGCACTCTGGCAAAAGCTGTTACAAGACGACAGGGTAGGAATGACATTTAATCTGTACGACCTCGGCATCCTCTGCTTCGACAAGCGGAAGATGAAACAAGAATACAAACTCTGCTTTTAGCAAATAAAGCCATCATCCTTATGAAAGTATACACTAAAACCGGCGACCACGGCACTACCTCATTAGTAGGCGGTACCCGCGTGCCCAAAACGCACATCCGGCTGGAAGCCTACGGCACCATCGACGAGCTGAACGCCTATCTGGGACTGCTTGTTACCCAAATCAACAATTCGCAAGACAGCGCATTCGTGCAACGCATTCAGCATAAACTTTTTTCAGTAGGGGCATATCTTGCCACCGACAACGCTACCACCACGCCGCGCACAGGCATCGCCCCCGAAGATGTGCTCCGGATAGAACTTGAGATCGATCGCATCGATGCATCTCTCCCTCCGCTGCACACCTTCGTACTGCCCGGCGGAAGTACAGCTGCCGCCACGGCGCATATCTGCCGCACCGTGTGTCGCCGCGCCGAACGACGCATGCTCACCCTCGCCGAAAATGCCCAAATAGATGCTGAGTTGTTGGCATATATCAACCGTCTGTCCGATTATCTATTTATCTTTTCGCGAAAATTAAATCAGGACGAGAAAAAAAGCGAAATATTCTGGTCAATGTAGTAGCACGAGAAATATTTTGTTTTACTTTTGCGCCACAATTAAGAGAGTAGTACTTTATTATTTACAATTTTAATACTTTAAGTTATGTATTGGACATTGGAATTAGCCTCAAAACTGGAAGATGCGCCTTGGCCGGCTACCAAAGACGAATTGATTGACTATGCCATTCGCTCGGGCGCTCCATTGGAGGTCATAGAAAACCTGCAAGAAATGGAAGATGAAGGCGAGATTTACGAAAGCATAGAAGATATCTGGCCTGATTATCCCAGCAAGGAAGATTTCTTCTTCAATGAAGAAGAATACTAAGCAAATGCAACCTTGCCAACTCACAAAAAGACATTTACCCGAAGTGTGCAGAGAGGATGTTCACACACTCCTGCACACTATATACGGGTATGACGAATTCCGCGAACTGGAAATCTACAACGACCTGTTCGAGAATCGAGATACATTGTGCATATCGCAAGGACAACTCATCGAGAGCGTAATCTGCGAAGCCGAGCATGCACTCCGACAAACCCAAAAGCCCGACAACATACTGCTTACTGCCCCCACCGGAGCAGGAAAGTCGTTGCTATTCCAACTGCCGGCTATCTATCTGGGTAATACCTACCAACTACTCACCATCGTTGTATCGCCCCTGAAAGCCTTGATCACCGATCAGGTAGAGGGATTGCAAGAGTTGGGATACACACGCGTGGCTTATGCCTCCTCCGACCTCTCTCCCGAACAAAAAGCCGAAGTCTACCGCCAAGTACGGCAAGGAGAGGTAGACTTGTTCTATCTGTCGCCGGAGCTGTTGCTCTCTTACGACATCAAACACTTTGTCGGCGAACGACACATCGGCATGGTGGTGGTCGACGAAGCGCACACCGTAGCTACGTGGGGCAAAGAGTTCCGCGTAGATTACTGGTTCTTGGGACGATATTTACAAGGGTTGCAACAAATATTGGGATACACTTTCCCCTTGTTTGCCCTGACAGCAACCGCCGTATGGAATCCAGCCGGCGGCAGTGACATGGTGTTCGACACCATTCGCTCCCTGCGGATGGAACCATGCGTATTATATGTAGGTACGGTGAAACGCAAAAACATCGGGTTCGACATCAAACAGCTTGCGCTCGAACCCGGCGAAACCTACGACAAAGCCAAAAACCGTGTCATCGCCGACCGTATAGACCAATACCTCGACGGACATAAAACGATACTCTATTATCCCTTTGCCGGAGGCATAGACATGCGCCTCAAAACATGGGTCAAGGCATTCCAGTGGAACCTTGTGGCTACCTATTACGGCAAAAAGAACAAAGAAGAAAAAGCAACCATCGTACAAGAGTTCAAAGAGAGCACCAAGCGCATGATTATTGCCACCAAGGCATTCGGCATGGGAGTAGACATTGCCGATATCGACCGCATCTATCATGTAGCGCCGTGTAGCACCTTTGTCGATTACATTCAGGAGGTAGGACGAGCCGCACGCGATACCAACATACAGGGTATAGCTGCCACCGATTATCACGAACGCGACTTCTACTACATGCAACGGCTGCACACCATGGGCAACATTGCACAAGAGCAGTTGGTGCTCATTCTTAGGAAACTGATGGAAGTGTACCGCATGAAGGGCAAGAAGAAAGAGATGATACTCTCGCTCTCCGACTTTGAGTTTGTAATCAAACTGCCGCGGATGCGAAACAAGCTCGAGTACGAATCGGAATTGGGACAGATACTCAAGACTGCCTTGTTGTGGCTTGAAGCCGACATTAACCACCGCTTCGGCAAGCAAATGCTCGAAGTCTTTCCGCAGAACCTCCTTACCGAATGTTATATACAAGACAAAACAAGCGACCTCTTCATACGCGAGTTTGCTGCCTATCTTACCAAAGTAAAAGGAACCGACGGTGTCTATCTGGCACAAATCAACCGCCTTTGGGAAGAACGATTCAGCGAACTGGGATATAGGGAGTTCCGGCAAAAACTAAGCAACGGAACGTTGTGGGAAGGAGCACGCGCCGTCATCGTAGGACGGCACGACGTGTTGCTAAAAGCCAATGCCGACCAGATAAGCAAACGCTTCGACGCCTTGTTCCGCAGCTTAAAAAACCTGCTCTCGGAAAAACTGCGCAAAGCCAAAGGACGATTTGACGAGGAAGAACTGCGTGCCGTTTTCGCCGAACATAACATGGATGTGCCCTCAGCCAAACGGTTTATCGGGTCGCTACTCGAATCGCGCACAGAGGAGGGACGCAGCGTAAGTTACATCAGTAGCGTCAAAAAGAAAGATTCCAACGAACTCTCTTTTACCGTTACCAAAGGATTCGACCTGCTGCTGTCGCGCTACCAGAAGCTTTTTGCGCAACGCATCACCGGAAAGAAGGGCGAACGACTGCAGTTCTACACCACGCCTTTCTCCGATCTGAACCTGCTCCTGAACCTGCTCTCCATGCTCGATTGCCTCTCGTTCAGTGTCGAAGGGGGCGGTACGCCCGGCGTGCAGATTCGTTTCGACGATCCCCAGAAGTTACAACAGATTGTAGATTCGGGCGAGTATCACAATCTCATCCTCGAAAACAACGAGCAGATATTCCTCGAACAGATAGAGCTTTTTTCCTTCTTCTTCGGTAACTTACATCTAAGCGACGAGCTGCGTTGGGCATTCATCGAAGACTATTTCACCGGTATGGGAATAGAAGAACTCAAACGAAAATACGCAACCGTATAATTTTTACAGGGCAGACCCACGGGTCTGCCCTGCTTTTTCATTTTTTCCGCGCAGCCACAGCCAGCAGTACTCCCAGCGCCACGCCCAGCAATGCCGCAAACAGCACCCGCATCTCTACCGGCAACAGGAACGTAATGGTATGAGCCGGATACCAAAACAGCGGAATCGTTTTCTTGAAAACAAAGTTCCACTGTACATTCCAATTCAGACCGGTGATGATCTTTGTCATCGGAATAGGAGTAACCAAGCTCTTCAAGCTCCCGCCACAAGCCATAATGTGGGTATCGGTAATCTTGTGGAAGGTCATGAATACCGGCGCAAAAAAGGTGTTCATCATGACCGATATGCAAAGCGCAATCAGCACTTTGTTCACACACAACTCACCATTAATGATGGTGGTAGCATCTGCCATACCCATATACTCCAGAAAAACCGGCATGCCCCGAGAGAAGACAATCATTGCCATGTTGATTGCCATTCCCAGGATTCCCCAGACTACCATGCGGGGCAAAATGCCAAAACCTGTCCGATTATACACACCGGAACTGATGCGTAGCCCCAACACTTCACCCAGCGTAGCAAGTATGCCAAATTTAAGGAAACTCATCACCATGCCGTGCGAGGCGTTGAACGACTTGTATCCGTCGTATACCGCATCACTCACGAAGAATGGCAGAAAGAGTATAATAACGACAGAAAGAAAAATAAAATCCTGCTTTTTCATACAAAAAGATAATTTGTGGATTGATAATGTAACGTATTGATTAATCGCGTGGCAAAAGTAATACATTAATCGTCTAATCGTGCACGGTTGACAATGAATAATTCATTTTTCATGCTCAAGATGTCTATCATTCAATATTATTGCTTTACTTTGCTGCTCTCAACCAAGATCTCCTAACAAATATATATTTTGAATATGAAACAGCAACACGTTTTGGCAGCCACAGCGCTGCTATTCACTTGCTTTGCCCATCGGGCAAATGCTCAGCAACTGCGGTTGCAACCCGACAACATCGACCGGATTGTTCAGACGATGACCCTCGAAGAAAAAGCACAACTACTCGTCGGAGGCGCCCAGTCGCTCGTTCCCGGCGCCGCCGGTGCCACACAAGCCATTACGCGGTTAGGTATTCCGCAAACCATTCTGTCAGACGGACCGGCCGGATTGCGCATCAGCCCTACACGCGAGAACGACTCTAATACCTACTATGCCACCGGCTTTCCGGTAGGTACGGCTCTGGCTTCGACTTGGAATACTCAATTGGTAGAAGCCGTCGGCAAAGCCATCGGCGAGGAGGTGCTTCAATATGGCGCCGACGTGCTTCTGGCACCGGGCATGAACCTCCACCGCTCGCCGCTCTGCGGACGCAACTTCGAGTATTATTCGGAAGATCCCATCGTGACGGGATTGATTGCCACTGCCTATACGAAAGGCGTACAGAGCAATGGAGTAGGGGTGAGCCTGAAACATTTTGCCGTCAACAGCCAGGAGACCAATCGCATGGGGGTAGATGAAATTGTATCGCAGCGTGCCCTGCGCGAACTTTACCTGAAAGGATTCGAGATGACCGTTAAGAACGCCCATCCTTGGACAATCATGTCGTCGTACAATCGATTGAACGGTTCGTTCACACAAGAGAGCCGCGAATTGCTCACTACCATTTTGCGGGATGAGTGGGGATTCGACGGCATCGTAATGACCGACTGGACCGGTAAACGAAACACGGCTGCCCAAATACAGGCGGGCAACGACCTGATGGAACCCGGCGCACCCGTGCAGAGCGAAGAGATTGTTGCCAAAGTGAAAAGCGGCGAACTTGCCATAGCCGACGTCGACCTCTGCGTAAAGCGCGTGCTGGAGTACATCGTCAAGACCCCGCGCTTCAAGGAATATCGATACAACAATAAGCCCGACCTGAAAGCGCATGCTGCCATTACGCGCAACACGGCTACCGAAGGAATGGTACTGCTGAAGAACAACAACGCCACCCTGCCGCTGAAAGGCGTGAAGAAAATAGCGCTATTTGGCATTACCTCCTACGACTTCATTGCCGGAGGCACCGGATCGGGTGATGTCAACAAACCCTATACCATCGACCTGCGACAGGGGCTAAACGGCGCCGGACTGGAGGTTACTCAAAGCTTGGAAGATCTCTACCTGAAGTACAAAGCCTATCAGGAAGCACGAATCGCTGCCGATCGCCGACCGGGCGGATGGTTTTGGGGAAAAGCCGTATTGCCCGAAATGAGTGTATCGCGCAACACGATCAATCGTCAGGCACAAGAAGCCGAAGTTGCTGTACTTACATTAGGCAGACAAGCCGGAGAGGGAGGCGACCGCAAGATTGACGACGATTTCAACCTGACCAGCGTAGAACGCCAACTGCTGCAAGACTTATGCGACGCCTTTCATGCAGCAGGAAAGCCGGTCATTGTCATTATCAATACCGGCGGCGTCATTGAAACCGCCTCATGGAAAGCACTGCCCGATGCCATTCTGCTGGCATGGCAACCGGGGCAAGAGGGCGGTAACTCGGTAGCCGATGTGCTTACCGGCAAAGAAAACCCATCGGGCAAGCTCACCATGACGTTCCCCATTGCTGTCATGGATCACCCGTCGTCACTCAACTTTCCTCTCGGTAACAATGACATGCGCACCAACGGCAAGCGGAAGAATGTCGATTACACGCTTCACCAAGAGGATATCTATGTGGGATACCGCTACTTTCATACGCGCAACAAAGAGGTATCTTACCCATTTGGATATGGATTGAGCTATACCACATTTACATATAGCAAGCCTGCCGTCAAAGCCACTGCCGACGGATTCAGCGCCACCATCACGGTGAAGAACAGCGGAAGTGTAGCCGGTAAGGAGGTGGTACAACTCTATGTGGCTGCGCCCGAAGGAGGACTGGAGAAACCGTCGTGCGAACTGAAATCGTTTGCCAAAACCCGTCTGCTGCAACCCGGCGAACAGGAAACACTCACGTTCAAGGTCTCGGCTTACGACTTGGCATCTTTCGACGAGGCGTTGCAGAGCTGGGTGAGCGCCAAAGGCAAATACACGCTGCAATTCGGAGCCTCGGTGGAGGATATTCGTGCAACCGCTCTCTACAATCTTGCACGCGAAGGCAGTTGGAAGGCGCATGATGTGCTGAAACCGACCATGTCGCTGAAGTAATACAATCAACCCCTTTAAATGATAGAAAAAGATGAAAAAGAAAACAGGATTATGCTTTGTCTTGCTCACGATGCTTTGCCTGTCGGTGAATGCCCAGCAAGCATTGTTTGGCGGCGAAAGGGTCGTATCGCCCGAAATAAACAACGACCGGTCGGTCACCTTCCGGCTGCGCGCCCCCAAAGCAGTACGGGTACAGGTCACGGGTGATTTTCTGACTGCCCCTGCCGACCTTACCGAGAAGGAGGGCGTATGGGAATACACCACCGCACCGCTCCCCTCCGAGCTGTACAGCTATTCGTTTATCGTAGACGGACTGACCGTGCGCGACCCAAGCAACGTATATCTGATACGCGATGTGGCATCGGTTACCAACATCTTCCTTATCAAAGGCGACCCGGGCGACTTGTATAGCGTGCAAAACGTTCCGCACGGCACTGTAGCGCGTCGCTGGTACAACAGCCCTTCGCTGGGATTTGAACGACGCATCACCATCTACACCCCGCCCGGATACGAAAGCAGTCGGAAAAACTATCCGGTACTCTATCTGCTGCATGGCGCCGGCGGCGACGAGGAGGCATGGATCGCTTTGGGACGTACCGCGCAAATCATGGACAATCTTATTGCGCAAGGCAAAGTCCAACCGATGCTGGTGGTTATGCCCAACGGAAATGCTACGCAGAAAGCTGCTCCCGGTGAAGACGAAAGCGGATTGGTAGTGCCCAGCATGGGACGACGCGGAAACGACAGCCAAGCACAGCAACCGAAAACGTCATACGAACTTGCATTCCCCGACATTGTGAAGTTTATCGAAAGCAACTACCGCGTCATAAAGAAGAAATCTGCCCGAGCCATTGCCGGTCTCTCCATGGGTGGAGGGCACTCGCTGAACATCTCGAAAGAGTATCCCGACATGTTCGACTATATCGGTCTCTTCTCGGCTGCCACGATTCGCAACAATCCCGGAGCATCGAGCAATAACCCGCTGATGCAAAACGTAGAAGAGAAGCTAAAAGTGCAATTTGCCAAACATCCGAAACTGTATTGGATAGCCATCGGAAAGACCGACTTCCTTTACAACGCCAATGTTGAATATCGAAAGATGCTCGATGAACACGGCTATAAGTACGAGTACTATGAGAATGATGGCGGACACATCTGGCGTAATTGGCGCATCTATCTCACCATGTTAACACCAATGTTATTCCGATAAAAAGGACGGAAAACACGATGATCTACCCCGTCCAACGGTGGTTAGACGCGCGTCCAACGACCGTTAGCCGCGCGTCCAACCACCGTTAGCCGCGCGTCTAACCACCGTTGGACGCCAACGATGAGCCGACAATCGCCCTTATATCAATACTTCAGAGAGCTAATATGCAAGGCTGAAAACGTTATAGATACCTAAAAGAAGTCTCTCTTTTTAAGTATTTCACTATCTTTGCGACCGATTTTTCTTTGTACATCATGAGAATAAAGGAAGTAATAGGTGCCCTTGAACGATTCGCGCCTCTGCCCTTGCAAGACGGCTTTGATAATGCCGGCATGCAAATCGGATTAACAGAAGCGGAAGTTGCAGGGGCTTTATTGTGCCTTGACGTGACCGAAGCGGTGATCGACGAGGCCATAGCATGGGACTGCAACTTGATTGTTGCCCATCATCCGTTGTTGTTCAAAGGTTGCAAATCGATTACCGGAGCCAACTACACAGAACGATGCATCTTGAAAGCCATCAAGAACGACATCGCTATCTATGCCGCTCATACCAATCTGGATAATGCTATAGAAGGGGTTAACTTCAAAATTGCCGAAAAGATTGGCTTGACAAACGTGCACTTTCTGGAAGAGAAAAACCCGGAAAGCGGTTCGGGTATTATCGGCGAACTGGATGAACCCGAAACAGAATTGGCGTTTCTGAAACGCATCAAACAAACCTTCGAGGTGAGCTGCCTGAAGCACAACAAACTCCTTGGACGGGAAATCAGAACCGTCGCCCTTTGCGGAGGGGCAGGAGCTTTCCTGATGCCCGCTGCCATCGCGCGACATGCCGACGTATTCATTACCGGAGAAATAAAATATCACGAATACTTCGGACGCGACAACGACATCCTGCTGGCTGAAATAGGGCACTATGAAAGCGAACAGTACACCAAAGAAATATTGTATAACATCATCAGGGAGGCGTTTCCAAACCTGCACATTCAAATGTGCCGAACGAATACGAATCCCATAAAATATCTATAAACAAATGGCTGCAAAAAAAGACCCCCAGGAACTAACCGTGGAACAAAAGCTGAAAGCCCTCTATCAGCTACAAACCATGTTGTCGAAAATTGATGATATCAAAACATTGAGAGGCGAACTGCCGTTGGAGGTACAAGATCTGGAAGACGACGTTGCCGGACTGAGTACTCGCATTAGCAATATTCAAGCCGAAATCAGCGGATTGAAATCGGATATTATCTCTAAACGTGCCGATATTGAAACTGCCAAAGCTTCGATTGGCAAATATAAGGAACAGCAAGACAATGTGCGAAACAACCGCGAGTACGACTTCTTGAGCAAAGAGATTGAGTTCCAAACGCTGGAAGTAGAGCTGGGCGAGAAAAAAATTCGCGAATTTACCGCTAAGCAACAAGAAAAAGAAGCGGAGGCAGAAAAGAATCGCAAAGCATTAGACGAACGCGAACAGGATTTGGACGTTAAGAAAGGCGAACTCAACGAGATCATCGCCGAAACGAAACAGGAAGAGGAGCGGCTACGCGACAAAGCCAAAGACCTCGAAACACGTATCGAGCTACGCTTGCTGCAATCGTTTAAGCGCATTCGCAAGAACTCGCGCAACGGATTGGGCATCGTCTACGTGCAACGCGACGCCTGCGGAGGTTGCTTCAACAAGATTCCCCCCCAGCGTCAGCTCGACATTCGTTCGCGTAAAAAGATTATTGTATGCGAGTATTGCGGACGTATCATGGTCGACCCCGAACTGGCAGGCGTCACCATCGAATCGAAAGAGGAACCCAAAGAAAGGCCCAGCAGAAGAAGAAAGTCTGCCGCAGCCTCGACAGCGGCAGCACCGCCGCCTGCTGTACCCGAAGCTGAATTGTAACACGCTCAGTCGGTCAAATCGACATACATCGGTATATCTTTTAAAAAGGTATACCGATTTTCTTTATAATCAATCCGGCAGCAATAGTGATGCATGCCGTTGCTCACAATCAGATAATCGACCCGCAGCACCATGTTGTAGCGGGTAATCTGGTCGAACACTGCTTGCGTAATCTCTACTTCGGGCGCTTTATATTCTATAATCATGCGGGCACTGAGATTGCGTCGATACAACACCGTATCGCAACGCTTTATCGTATGGTTGAGCACAATCTGTACCTCGTTTGCCATCAACCCCTGCGGATACCCTTTCTGATGAATCAGGAAATGAACAAAGTGTTGCCGTACCCACTCCTCGGGAGTAAGAGCAACATAACGACGGCGCAGCATGTCGAAGATAACCGTTTTCCCGTCGGCATGCTTCACTTGGGCTTCGAACGGAGGCAGATTTAATGAGGGCATTTATTGTTCATTTATTAATTTGTTGTACTTTTGTCAAACTGTTGGCACGTAATGAGTATGTACCGCATTTGGGAACAAATATAATAAAGTTATGAAAACCAAACAAGAAATTGTAACGAATTGGCTTCCACGCTATACCAAACGAAAGCTGGAGGAGTTTGACCAATACATCTTGCTGACCAACTTCAACAAGTATGTAGAGTTGTTTGCCGAGCATTTCAATGTGCCCGTTTTGGGCAAAGATGCCAATATGACATCGGCATCGGCAGAAGGAATCACCATGATCAACTTCGGAATGGGTAGCCCCAACGCCGCTATTATCATGGATCTGCTGAGCGCCATTCAACCTCAAGCCTGTCTGTTTCTGGGCAAGTGCGGTGGAATCAACAAAAAAAATGCTATCGGCGACCTGATACTCCCTATTGCCGCCATTCGAGGCGAGGGAACATCGAACGACTATTTCCCTCCGGAGGTGCCGTCGTTGCCGTCGTTTATGCTGCAACGTGCCGTCTCATCGGCTATTCGCGACCATGCCCGCGACTATTGGACGGGCACCGTCTACACCACCAACCGCCGAATATGGGAACACGACGAAGTATTTAAAGAACATCTGCGCCTGACCCGTGCCATGGCGGTCGACATGGAAACCGCAACCCTGTTCACTTGCGGATTTGCCAACCATATACCCACCGGAGCGCTGCTGCTGGTTTCCGACCAACCCATGATTCCCGAAGGGGTAAAGACCGATAAAAGCGATACCTTGGTGACGCAGAACTTCGTTACCGGACATGTAGAAATAGGAGTTGCTTCGCTACGCATGATCATCGACCAGAAGAAGACGGTAAAACACCTGAAGTTCGACTGGTAATAGAACATTGCTAATAAACAAATATTCATCGTTAAAACCATTATTAAAAGCCGATCATGGCAAAACAGGAAACAACTTACGAGGAGGTGATGAGGGAATTGCGTGCCAAACGATACCGCCCCGTCTATTATCTGATGGGCGAAGAGGCATACTACATCGACCTTATCTCCAATTTCATAACCGAACATGTGTTGACCGAAGAAGAGAAAGAATTCAATCAGACCGTTATCTATGCCACCCCCGACACCGATATAGCTACCGTCATCAATGCCGCCAAACGTTACCCGATGATGGCAGAGCGACAAGTCATTGTGCTGCGCGAAGCACAAAACATCAAAAGCATGGACGCTCTCTCTTTCTACCTGCTAAAACCGATGCCTACAACCATTTTGGTGATCTGTCACAAGCATGGCGCCCTCGACCGACGCAAGAAGCTGGCTTCCGAAATAGAAAAAGCAGGCGTTTTATTCGAATCGAAAAAAGTAAAAGATGGAATGTTACCATCGTTTATTGCCGATTATCTGAAACAGAAAAAGGTTACTGCCGACCCCAAAGCCACCGCCATGCTGGCTGAGTTTATAGGAACCGACCTCAGCCGCATGGTCGGCGAATTAGATAAGCTCATCATTACACTGCCCGCAGACGCTACTGTCATCACTGCCGACCAAGTAGAGAAGAATATCGGTATCAGCAAAGAGTACAACGGCTTTGAATTGCGAAACGCGCTCGTTGTAAAAGATGTGCAGAAGGCAAACAAAATCATTAAATACTTCGCCGAGAACCCCAAAACCAATCCTATACAGATGACACTGGCGCTGCTGTTCAATTTCTACGCCAATCTGATGCTGGCATATTATGCGCCGACAAAATCCGACCAAGGAGTAGCTGCCATGCTGGGGCTGAAATCGCCGTGGGCAGCCAAAGATTACATGGTTGCCATGTCGAAATATAGCGGCGTCAAAGTGATGCAAATTATCAGTGATATACGATATGCCGACGCACAGTCGAAGGGGGTAGAAAACAGTTCCGTATCTAACGCCGACATCATGCGGGAGCTATTGTTCAAGATTCTTCATTAATGCCATGAATTGCGTTCATCATTATCAATAACATTTTTATTGTTTTTTTAGTAGCGCTCTTTACCAAATTAAAGTAAAGAGCGCGTTTACTATTGTAATCCCCGTAATGTTATTACTCGGTAATATTAGTGGCGACGATATCAAAAACACTCAGGTTGATTACTAAAGTAAACGCATTACTAAAGTATTAAGGTCGGGTAGGGCAGAGGTGCAACAAAAAGCATTCACTTAAAAATCTGAATTTTATCTTATATTATATCATTTAATTATATAAATGAGGTAATGTCGTTGGATAAGGCATGCGGTATTATTTGCGTGAAGCAGTTAATTGATGACTTATAAGTGATTATATATTAGTTGCATATATGTGTTTGTTAGACTATAAAAACAATATTGTATTCAGCAGTAATGAAGAGTAATATTGCAATGGTATTTACTGTTGTAATATTACTTATTAGTGAGTAATATTAATAATTGCAACATTATTTTTTATTTATGTAATATATTTGTTTACCTTTGTAATCTCTTAGAGAAGATACCATATTAGTATCGGTTAAACAGAACAAAGATTACTCTCGATTAAAAAGAAAAAGCAATGGAAGAAAAAAAAGAGTTGGACGCCTTGAACAAGCGTTTCATAGAAGTAATGAAATGGACGAAACTTCCACAAGGGAAGTTTGCCGAAAGCATCGGGATTACACAAGGCGGAGTCTCGCACATCACGAGCGGACGCAGTAAACCCAGTATCAATTCACTGACACGTATACATGAGGCCTATCCGGATATAAACTACGATTGGCTACTCACAGGAAAAGGTGAAATGCTACTGTCCGCCTCGGGTGATCCCGACCAAACAGATGGTTTTATGCCCGGATCGCTCTTCTCTCCGCCTGCAAATCCGACGCAACGGGGTGCTGTACGCGAAAAACCCTCGAAAAATGCGTATGAAGCGACGGGAAATGCCCCCAAAGAGATTGCAAAACAAGAAGTTATATATCAGGAACAACCTCAACGAAAGATCACCGAAATCCGCATATTCTTCGATGATAATACGTTTGAGATATTTAAACCTGAAAAATAAAGGTGTATCTTTGCCGCCGTTATGAAGAAATATAGTTTAGATTTAATCGTCACTCAAAATTGCAGGCTGCGCACCAACTATGTGCTGCTGAAGTTGACAGCGCCCGAAACGCTGCCCGATATGCTGCCCGGACAATTTGCCGAAATCAGAGTAGACGGCTCACCGACAACATTTTTGCGTCGCCCTATTTCTATCAACTATGTAGATAGAGCGAACAACGAAGTGTGGTTCCTCCTCCAATTGGTAGGCGACGGTACCCGCAAACTTGCCGAAGCGCAGGCGGGTACCACAATCAATGCCCTGCTTCCATTGGGCAACAGCTTTACGATACCTCGTCAACCCTCCGACCGGTTATTGTTGATTGGCGGTGGCGTAGGTGCGGCGCCCATGCTCTATTTGGGCGAACAATTGATGCTGGCAGGTAGTCGACCGACCTTCCTTTTAGGCGCACGAAGCAGTAATGATTTGCTACAATTGGAAGAGTTCGCCAAATACGGTGAAGTGTACACTACCACCGAGGATGGCAGTCGGGGAGAGCAAGGATATGTGACGCAACACTCCGTGCTTGCCAAAATCAAGTTCGAACGAATTTATACCTGCGGACCAAAACCCATGATGATGGCAGTGGCTCGTTACGCCAAGAACAGCAACATAGCTTGTGAGGTGTCGCTCGAAAACACCATGGCTTGCGGCATCGGCGCCTGCCTTTGCTGCGTGGAAAAGACCACCGAAGGGAACTTGTGTGTATGTAAAGAAGGACCGGTTTTTAATATAGAGACATTATTATGGCAGATTTGAGTGTAAATATAGGAGAACTTCAAATGAAGAACCCGGTCATGACGGCTTCGGGTACATTTGGCTACGGAGAAGAGTTTGCTGATTTTATTAATATTGCGCGAATAGGGGGCATCATTGTAAAAGGTACCACCCTTCACAGACGAGAAGGGAACCCGTATCCGCGGATGGCAGAGACCGCATCTGGAATGTTAAATGCTGTGGGACTGCAAAATAAAGGAGTCGATTACTTTGTAAAGCACATCTATCCGCATATTAGTAATGTAAATACCTGCATGATAGTCAATGTATCGGGTTCAACGATCGATGATTATGTGAAAACAGCAGAGATAATCAATGAACTTGTAAATATACCGGCTATTGAATTAAACATTTCATGTCCCAACGTGAAACAAGGCGGAATGGCTTTCGGAGTAACGGCATGCGGAGCCGAAGAGGTCGTAAAAGCAGTGCGGGCGGTCTATCGGAAAACCCTTATCGTGAAGCTGTCGCCCAACGTGACAGATATTACCGAAATCGCACGCGCCGTCGAACAGGGCGGAGCCGACAGCGTATCGCTTATCAACACGATGCTCGGCATGGCAATTGATGCCGAGCGTCGACGCCCCGTACTGTCGACTATTACCGGAGGATTGTCGGGACCGGCAGTAAAGCCGGTTGCATTGCGCATGGTCTGGCAAGTAGCTAAGGCAGTAAAAATACCCGTCATCGGACTGGGGGGGATTATGAACTGGAGAGATGCCGTAGAGTTTATGCTGGCAGGAGCATCTGCCGTTCAGATAGGGACAGCGAACTTTATCGACCCGACGGTAACGGTGAAAGTGATTGCAGGAATCGACGATTATCTGGAGCGACACGGCTATCGGTCGGTGCGCGAAATCGTCGGGGCTTTGGAGGTATAACTATTCCTACAACAAATCAGGGCGCAACCTGCGGGTACGCTCCAACGATTGCTGCAACTCCCACTCTTTGATTTTTGCTTCGTGTCCCGACAACAATACGTCGGGTACTTTCCAGCCGTTGTATTCTGCCGGACGGGTATAAACGGGCGCTGCCAACAGATTGTCTTGAAACGAATCGGACAGCGCCGACTGTTCGTCGGAGATGACACCGGGAATGATGCGCACAATGGCGTCCGCCATGACGGCGGCAGCCAGTTCGCCGCCCGTCAGCACATAGTCGCCGATGCTGATCTCTTTCGTAATGAAATGCTCGCGAATGCGATAGTCGATGCCTTTGAAGTGTCCACACAGAATAATCAGATTCTGCGCCAGCGAAAGTGTGTTTGCCATCGGTTGATTGAACTGTTCGCCGTCTGGAGTTGTAAAGATAACCTCATCATACGTCCGTTCTGCCTTCAAGCTGTTGATACAGCGTTCTATCGGCTCTATCTTCATCACCATGCCCGCAAAGCCACCGAAAGGATAATCGTCGACGCGGCGATACTTATCTTTTGTATAATCGCGAAGGTTGTGGATACAAAACTCGGCAATACCTTTAGTTTGAGCACGTTTCATGATGGAGCAATTGAAGAAGCCTTCGATCATCTCCGGCAATACTGTGATGATATCAATACGCATTTCATTAAATTTTCGGCAAAAATACGAATAATTCAAAGAGAACTTCTACTTTTGCGCGAACAAGTATAAATTCACTCCCTTCATATGACAGTAAAAGACAGAATTGACAACCTACGCGCCGAGCTTCACCGGCATAACTATAATTATTACGTCTTGAACGCTCCGGTTATTACGGACAAAGTATTCGACGAGATGATGCACGAACTACAAGACTTGGAACGCAAACATCCGGAATATTACGACGA
The DNA here is from genome assembly GCA_031262085.1 of Prevotellaceae bacterium. Lineage (GTDB taxonomy): Bacteria > Bacteroidota > Bacteroidia > Bacteroidales > Bacteroidaceae > Bacteroides. The sequence goes on along the minus strand of JAISIN010000075.1, from coordinate 25,463 downwards.
AAACTCGCCCACCATGCGCGTGGGAAGCGACCTCAACAAGGAGTTTGCCAAGATAACCCACCGTTACCCTATGCTGTCGTTGGGAAACACCTATTCCGTCGGAGAGGTGAGCGATTGGTACGAGCGCACCCGCCAATGGTTGAACGAATCGTTTGAGGTGTGTGCCGAGCTGAAATACGACGGTACCTCCATTTCGATTATCTACGAGAACGGCAAACTGACGCGTGCGGTGACCCGCGGCGACGGAGTGCAGGGCGACGATGTGACCGACAATGTTAAAACTATTCGGTCGATTCCATTGGTGCTGCATGGCAACGATTATCCGGCATTGTTCGAAATGAGAGGGGAGATATTGATGTCGTGGGAGGTATTCGACCAACTCAATCAAGAGCGGAAAGAGCAGGAAGAATCGCTCTTTGCCAACCCGCGCAATGCAGCATCAGGCTCTCTGAAACTGCAAAATTCGTCAATGGTAGCTGCCCGAAAGTTGCAAGCATGTTTTTACTATATGCTGGGCGAGGAGCTGCCGTCGGACGACCACTATGCAAACGTTCGAAAAGCCAGACAATGGGGAATCCCCATCAGCCCGTTTATCATCGCCGACGAGGCGCATGAGACCTTGTGCAAGTGTAACAGCGTAGAGCAGATATTTGACTTTATCAATTACTGGGAAAGAGAACGAATCGTTTTGCCCGTTCCCATCGATGGTATTGTGTTGAAAGTAAACAGCTTGAAGCAACAGCGAAATCTTGGCTCCACTGCCAAATCGCCTCGCTGGGCAATTGCTTACAAGTTCAACGCCGAGCAGGCATCGACACGTCTCAACAGCGTGTCGTATCAGGTGGGCAGAACCGGTGTCATCACGCCCGTAGCCAATCTGGAGCCGGTGCAGTTGGCAGGAACAGTAGTGAAACGCGCCACGCTGAATAACGAAGACTTTATCGAAGCGCTCGACCTGCACATCGGCGACCATGTATATATCGAGAAAGGTGGTGAAATCATCCCTAAAATTGTCGGCGTAGACACCGATGCACGCGGCATGATGATAGGCGAAAAAGTGCGATTCATCACCCGCTGTCCCGAATGTGGCAGTAAATTGATACGCTACGAAGGCGAAGCCGCCTACTATTGCCCCAACGAAACCGCTTGTCCGCCGCAAATCAAGGGCAAGATTGAACACTTCATCAGTCGCCGTGCCATGAATATTGACGGGTTGGGTCCCGAAACAGTCGACCTGTTCTATCGTTTGGGCTTGATAAAAGACACCGCAGGTCTGTACCAACTCACTGCCGACAACATCAAAAACCTCGACCGCATGGGCGAAAAATCTGCCGATAACATCATCAAAGGCATTGCAGCCAGTCGCAATGTGCCGTTTGAGCGTGTGCTGTTTGCCTTGGGCATACGCTTCGTTGGCGAAACAGTAGCCAAGAAGCTCGCAAAATCGTTTGCCAATATCGACGACTTGGCAAACGCCACCCCCGAGCAGCTTACCGCCGTCGATGAAATCGGAGAAAAGATAGCCCAAAGCATCACGACCTACTTTGCCAACCCGCAGAATCGCAACCTGATAGAGCAATTGAAGCAAGTCGGCATACCGTTTGCCCGACAGCAGGGAGATCGCAGCGGATACACCGACAGGCTGGCAGGACAATCGATCGTCATCAGCGGCGTCTTTGCCCGACACTCGCGCGATGAATACAAGGATCTGATAGAGAAACACGGCGGAAAGAGCGTAGCAGGCATCTCTGCCAAGACCTCGTTCGTACTGGCAGGCGAAAACATGGGACCTGCCAAGTTAGAGAAAGCCAATAAATTGGGCGTACGCATCATGAGCGAAGACGATTTTTTGTCGCTCATCTCGTAGCATCTACGAAAATAATCGTACTTTTGCACGCCAACAATAAGAGAATTACACAAGTATATATTTCATGATACAGACTAAATTGAAGGGTATGGGCGTAGCGCTGATTACCCCATTTAAAGAAGATGAAAGCGTTGATTACAGCGCGCTGACGCGATTGGTAGACTATCAGTTACAAAACAACACTGATTTTCTGTGTGTTTTAGGCACCACTGCCGAAACCCCTACGCTGACGGAAGCCGAAAAGCAACGCATCAAACAAACCGTTATTGAGCGGGTTAACGGACGCCTCCCCATCTTGTTGGGTGTAGGCGGGAATAACACCCGTGCAGTGGTCGAAACACTGAAAACCGACGATTTCACCGGCGTTGATGCCATACTGTCGGTCGTTCCATATTACAATAAACCCTCTCAAGAAGGCATTTATCAACATTATAAAGCCATAGCGTCGGCTACCGAGCTTCCCATTGTGCTTTACAATGTGCCCGGTCGTACCGGTGTGAACATGACGGCAGAGACCACGTTGCGTATTGCCCGCGATTTCAACCATGTGATTGCTATCAAAGAAGCTTCGGGTGACATTTCCCAGATGGACGACATCATCAAGAACAAGCCTGCCAGTTTCAATGTGATTTCGGGCGACGACGGTATTACCTTTCCCCTTATCACTTTGGGAGCGATAGGTATTATTTCCGTTATCGGAAATGCCTTTCCCCGCGAATTCAGCCGAATGGTGCGTCTGGCACTGCAAGGCGATTACCCCAACGCTCTGACCATTCACCATAAGTTTGCCGAACTCTTCAAGTTGCTTTTTGTCGACGGCAACCCTGCCGGCGTAAAAGCCATGCTCAATGCGATGGGAATGATTGAGAATAAATTGCGCCTGCCATTGGTTCCTACCCGAATTACCACGTTCGAACGTATGCGCAAAATTCTGAACGAGCTGAATATCAAATGCTGAAAGCACCACTTGCTACATGAAAGGTGCCTTTAAGGTCGTAAAACAAAAAAGCCTCTACAAATCACTTGCGGAGGCTTTTTTGTGATCGCGGCGGGATTCAAACCCACAACCGGCTGATCCGTAGTCAGCTACTCTATTCAGTTGAGCTACGCGACCTAAAGAAATTAAAATTATGTATATTTATAACATTATGATAATGCATTGAGTAGCACTCTACTCTCAAAAACCACAACTATACTAAAATCATGTAGTGATCGCGGCGGGATTCAAACCCACAACCGGCTGATCCGTAGTCAGCTACTCTATTCAGTTGAGCTACGCGACCCCGTCTTTCGTTCAGTTCATAAATACAGTTATTGCTAACGGGTGCAAAGATAGATACTTTTATCAAACCGACAAAAAAAAGGCACCATTTATTCGATAAATCTATAATTAAATAGTTGCCAACCGATACTCAGCCCTACATTCCACTCTTTTTTGGGTGAGCTGAAGTGATTGACATAAGCAGCTATGGCACCAAAAGAAAGTTGATAGACCAGCGATATTTCGCCCATGTATTCGATTTTAGAGAATACTTTGCCGTAGAGCGCTTTATTTTGTGCGTTTCGTTCGATAGGGAAGATAGGCATGAAACCATAAAATTCTCCCCGCAACTGCATGGCGTCGCTAAAGGTAAAAATGGGTCGGATGCCGGCTGCCACATATTGATTGGCGCGAAAGGCATCGTTATACATAAGCTTACTGTAAGGGGTAGGCGAGAAATCGCCTGCCTGCATCATCGTGGCAGTATAATTGCTCGAGAAGTTTTTCGATGAATAGAGAGCTTCTGTCATCCATCCCAGCACAAACTTAGGCGCCAAACGGTGATACTCTTCTTTCAAGAACGATATCTGCAGCCATGAATGGTTGTTCGAAACAGGCTCTTCGCTCACCGTTCCGGGATCATAGCGTTCTTTGCCGGTGAATATCTGTGCCAACAGTTTCTCGGAGTGTCCTTTGGTGGCATACTGCCGCGCGTTAAGGGTGCTTCCGCTGAAACCGATGGAACCGCCGAACAGATTGTACGTGCTGTGATCGGAACGGTCTTTGCCGAAGTCGATGATGTTGGTTTGATAATAGCTGTCGGCAAGACGTCCCAGTCCGATGCCAAACTCTGCCCCCATGTTCGACAAGAACGGCAATGCAAGCATCAGCTTGACAAAGCGTTCGTTCTTGGAATTGAACGACGGGTTGTCATCGCGCGAAAACAGTTTGTCTTTCTTGTAATAGTCGAACGTGCTGAGCGAAGCAATCAATCGATAGGAGGTGGGAATGCGCGTAGGCATGTCGATGCGAGCCATCACCTGCGCATTGTTATACATCTTGCCTATTTGTCCTTCGAACGTAAATTCCTTTGAGTAGTAGTTCAGGTTTTGATATCCCAGCCCCAGATAGATTTGATTCGAACTGGTTGTCGAGATATTGCCTCCGATGCGGGCGTAAAATTCGTCTTCCATCTTTACCTTCAGGTACAGGTCGTACATCTTTGTCTTTTCATTAAAGGCAGCTTTGGGAACGATTTCCGATATGATATTGTCGGACAACAAGCGAAAGTAGCCTCGCTTCAACTCTTCATACGAGAAGGAGGTGCTGTCGGCATCGTGAAACTCTTTCTGAATATAAACTTGTTGTCGCGGGTTGACGCCTTCGATGTAGATGCGTTGAAACCGTAGTTGCGGCTGATTGCTCAAGTAGACCATCCGCCGCAGCCTCACATTGTCGGCATTTACACGGCGATGGATACGGCTTTTGATGGAATCCATCATCCCTATGGTGCGGTAATATCCGATGTTGTGCAACTCTTGCAATCTGTCGAAATCGAGCAGATTGACATTGTTGTACTTAAAGGTCATGACGATACCTTCCGAAGCGGGTATGGTATAATCGGTTTTTTGCATCACCATATTTTCTAATTGGCTCATCAGGTCGTTTTCCTGTGGTTTGGAGGGGTTGGCGGCTACAACGCTTCCAATGATGATGTCGGGATGAAAGTCTTCGCGCATCACATCGGTAGGGAAGTTGTTGTAGATGCCGCCGTCGTAAGCCAGTATGCTGTCTACCTCGATGGGTTTAAAGACGAAAGGGAAGCTCATCGAGGCGCGCACGGCATCGCCCAAGTCGCCTTTCCGGAGTACCAATTGGCGCTTGTTGTACACATCGGATGCGACGCAGCGAAAAGGGACAAACAGTTTGTCGAAATCGCCCTCGCACGTGGCGGTAGCACGGGCGTACAACTCTACAAATACCAAATTCATCTGAATCGGATTGACCAGATTGGTTGGCAATATCTGCGGGCTGATTCGGGTTGCATCTTTGAGTGAGAAGCGCAGATTGACAAATTCGGGTGTAGGTCGAGGTTGTTTAAAGTAGTATCTGTATTTCGATTCTATTCTGCCGGAGTACCACCGTTTAAATTCTTCCGAGCTGATGAGCGCTTCCATATCGTCGGGCGAATAGCCCATGGCATAGAGCGACCCGACAATAGCGCCCATCGATGTTCCTGCGATGTAATCGATGGGGATATTGTTTTCTTCCAAAGCCCGGATAACGCCTATATGGGTCATGCCTTTGGCTCCGCCACCGCTCAATACAAGTCCTACTTTTTGAGCTTGCAGCGGAAGCATATAGATTGATAAGAGGAACAACAACGATAGAAAGTATCTCATATACTGTTTGTTATGGAATAGGATGATAAATAACGTCCAAATATATAGATTTGTTTTAATATAAGCTGCAATAATTTCATTAAAAAAGGGCGGACCTATAAGTCCGCCCTTCACCGGTAATGATGCGTATTTCAACGTTTAAATCAATTCGATGCTTCGTTTCACGAAGTTGTTCAGTGCCTCGCCTTTCAGCATGCCGTTTTGCAGGAGCGCCAAATCGATGAGTTGACGTACTACCTTATTGTCGGCGGCATATTTGCCAAAGAGGGCGTTTTTCTTTGCTTTCAGGTCGTCCCATTTTTTATCCAGATCACTGAGTGCATCTTTTTCGGCTGTGGGGATCTCTTCATCTTTCTTGTTCTTCTGCTTGTCGCGCAGTTTGCTACGCTGTTTGTCTACGTCGTTCATCTCCAACTGAATGGGGGTGACGTCGGCTGCACATTGCTTTTCTTCGTCGGCAAGTACCTCCTTCACCAATTTATGGTCGGAGTTAAGCACAAGGTTGAACATATCCGGCATTTCTCCGTAGAAGCTCATGCCTGCCTGAATGTTTGCCATCTCTTTCATGCGTCGCATGTATTCGCTCTGCGTGATCATGACCGGTGTGGCATTTTCGCCCATCGCTTGCGATACAATGCTAAACTCTACCTTCGGCATGTGCGGCAGCTGACTCTTGAAGACTTCCGATAGCACTTCTCGTTTGTCGGCAGCCAGCTCATCGGCTTTCTTGTCTTCTTTTACGATGAGATGGTCGATGGTATCGCTGTCTACGCGGGTGAAGCGGCATTTCTCCAACTTCTGTTCCAGCATGCTCACTACGGCAATATCCAACTGACCGTCCATCAGCAGCACGTTGTAACCTTTGGCTGCGGCAGCTTCGATGTAGCTGTATTGCTCATCTTTATGGTTGGCATACAGATAGATCAAACTTCCGTCCTTATCTGTCTGGTTATCTTTAATGAGGGTTTTATACTCTTCGTAGGTATACGATTTGCCGTCGGTATCGGTGAAAAGGGCAAAATCTTTGGCACGTTCGTAGAAATCTTCTTGCGTCAACATGCCGTAGTTGATGAAGACTTTCAGGTCGTTCCATTTTTCTTCGTACTCTTTGCGGTCGTTTTTGAAGATCGATTGCAGTCGGTCTGCCACCTTCTTGGTGATGTATGTCGAAATCTTCTTCACGTTGCTATCGCTTTGCAAGTACGAACGCGACACGTTGAGCGGGATATCGGGCGAATCGAGTACTCCGTGCAGCAACGTCAGGAAGTCGGGCACGATGCCTTCCACACTATCGGTCACATATACCTGATTGCAGTAGAGTTGTATCTTATTGCGGTTCAACTCGATATTGCTCTTTACCTTCGGAAAGTAGAGTATACCGGTGAGGTGGAACGGATAATCTACGTTGAGGTGTATCCAGAACAGTGGTTCGTCTGCCATGGGGTATAGCTCGCGATAGAACTCTTTATAGTCCTCGTTTTTCAATTCCGAGGGCTTGCGTGTCCACAGCGGATTGGTATTGTTGATGATATTATCTTCGGCGGTTTCTACTTGTTTGCCGTCTTTCCACTCTTTCTTTTTGCCGAAAGCGATGGATATAGGCAAGAAGCGGCAATACTTCTTGAGTAGTTCGGAAATGCGCGTCTCTTCGAGGAATTCCTTGCTGTCGTCGTCGAGGTAGAGAATGATGTCGGTACCGCGATCGCTCTTTTCGATCTCTTCGAGGGTAAACTCGGGACTTCCGTCGCAGCTCCATTTCACGGCTTTTGCCTCTTCCTTGTACGATTTGGTTACTATTTCTACCTTTTTGGCTACCATAAAAGCAGAGTAGAATCCCAACCCGAAGTGTCCTATAATGGCATTGGCGTCGTTCTTATACTTCTCGAGAAAGTCGTTGGCACCCGAGAACGCAATTTGATTGATGTACTTGTCAATCTCTTCGGCAGTCAGACCGATACCTCTGTCCGACACAGTGATCGTCTCTTTACCCACTGTGACATGTACGGTTAGTTCGCCTGTTTCGCCCTTAAACTCACCGATAGAAGCAAGCGTTTTTAATTTCTGCGTAGCATCTACGGCATTTGAAATCAGCTCACGGAGGAATATTTCGTGGTCGCTGTACAAGAACTTTTTGATAACGGGGAAAATATTCTCAGTAGTTACCCCGATATTACCTTTTTGCATCATGTAATAATACGATTTTAAATTTATAAGTTAGTATATTTAATTAACTTCATGATTGACGGAAGCGATCAGTTTTTCGTCGCCGACAGGAGTTACCACAATGGTATCGCCTGCCGTTATGGAGGCAGCGACCAGCAGTTCCGACAGTTCGTCTTCTACATACGTGTGTATGGCTCGCTTCAGGGGGCGTGCACCATATTGCACGTCGTACCCTCTCTTGGCAAGGAACTCTTTGGCGTTTTCGTCGACGGTGAGTTTGTAGCCCAGCGCCTCAACACGTTTGTTGAGACCGTTCAGTTCGATGTCGACAATCCGCTTGATGCTTTCGGGCAAGAGCTGGTCGAAGGTGATAATCTCGTCGATGCGGTTCAGGAACTCGGGCGAGAACGATTTGCTCAAAGCTTTCTGTATCACGCTTTGCGCATACGTCCGATCGTCGGCATGCGTTTGTGCTACGAATCCTACGCCGCGTCCAAACTCCTTGAGCTGACGGGTTCCGATATTGGAGGTCATAATGATGATCGTGTTCTTGAAGTCGATGGTCTTTCCGTAACTATCGGTTAGTCGCCCTTCATCCATCAGTTGTAGCAAGATATTGAACACATCGGGATGTGCCTTCTCTATCTCATCGAACAGAACGATGGAGTAAGGTTTACGACGCACTTTTTCGGTGAGCTGTCCACCTTCTTCGTAGCCTACATATCCGGGAGGCGAACCGATGAGACGGCTCACGGTGTGCTTCTCCATATATTCGCTCATGTCGATACGTATCAACGCATCGGGCGAACCGAACATGAAGTTGGCTAATTGTTGGGCAAGATGTGTCTTTCCAACACCGGTCGGTCCGAGGAAGAGGAACGACCCGATGGGGTGGTTAGGTTCTTTCAAACCTACACGGCTACGCAAAATAGCTTTTGTTACCTTATCGATGGCTGCATCCTGACCAATCACGTGGCGTTGCAGCTCTTCTTTCATGCCTGCCAATTTGGCACCTTCGGCTTGTGCCATACGCTGTACCGGCACGCCCGACATCATCGACACAACCGTAGCTATCTGCTCGGCATCGACAATCTTGCGTTCGTCTTTCAGACGCGATTCCCATTCGATCTTCATCACGTTGAGCTGATCGGTCAACTCCTTTATGTGGTCGCGAAAGTTGGCAGCAAGTTCGTAATTCTGTGATTTTACCGCTTCGATTTTCCGTTTATCGGCTTCGTCTATCAGCTTTTCCTGCTCTTCAATCTCCTTGGGTACGGATACATTGGTAAGATGCACGCGCGATCCGGCTTCGTCCATAGCGTCTATGGCTTTGTCGGGGAAGTTACGGTCGGAGATGTAGCGGTCTGTCAATTTGACACATGCTTCGATGGCTTCGTCGGTATAGGTCACATTGTGGTGATCTTCGTACTTATCTTTGATGTTCATCAAGATCTGCAGTGTTTCGTCGGCAGTGGTTGGTTCGACGATGATTTTTTGGAATCGGCGTTCCAACGCACCGTCTTTCTCAATGCTTTTCCGATATTCGTCGAGCGTGGTTGCACCGATACATTGTATCTCTCCGCGCGCCAATGCCGGTTTCAGCATATTGGCAGCATCCATGGTGCCGCTGGCAGAACCTGCACCTATAATGGTGTGTATCTCGTCAATAAAGATAATGACGTTGGGATTCTTTTCCAATTCGTTGATGATAGCGCGGATACGTTCTTCAAACTGTCCGCGATATTTGGTTCCGGCTACTACCGATGCCATATCGAGCATCATCACACGTTTGCCAAACAGGATGCGCGACACTTTTTTCTGCGTAATGCGCAGCGCCAACCCTTCGACGATGGCCGATTTTCCTACTCCCGGCTCGCCTATCAGCACCGGATTGTTTTTTTTGCGACGACTCAAGATCTGTGCCAACCGTTCTATTTCACGGTCACGACCTATTACCGGGTCAAGCTTTCCTTCGGCAGCGGCAAGTGTCATATCGATCGAGAAATTATCAAGTACCGGCGTTTCGTTGGCAGACTTTCTTTGTCCGGATTGTGCCGGCGCACCGGCATTGTTTCTGGAGTGCGAGGTCATGCCTGCGTCGTCGTCGTCTTGGTCGTCTTCGGTAAATCCCATGTGGATGGTGGGGTCGGTCTGCAAGGTCAACTCATCGTACACGCTGTCATAACTTACTCTGTTATTTTCCAACACATTGGCAGCTTGGCTTCCGCCGTCTTTAAGGATGGCGAGCAGCAAATGCTCTGTATCCACCGTTTGACTCTTCAGCAAACGTGCCTCAAGAGCACATATTTTCAAAATTCTACCGGTCTGCATCGACAATCTGACATCTTCGTTCGACGACCGGCTTTCGTCGGCTATAGTTTTTAAAAACGCCTCCAAATTATGCTTGACAGCCGACAAGTCGACATGCAACTTTTGCAGCACTTCAATAGCTTTTCCACCACCATCGCGCAAGATTCCCAGCACCAAATGTTCGGGGCTGATGGAACTGTTTTTCAGTCGATTGGCCTCTTCCTTGCTATAAGCAATAATGTCGGAAACGCGTTGTGAAAATTGATTGTTCATACTTAATTATCTCCTTATATTAAAGCGTTGTAGAGAACTTATCTAAAACAAAGATACATCATTTATCGTATTGCAGCTCTCTGTTTCTGCTTTTTTTTGGTTTATGTAACAGTTATAACAAATAGCGTGCCATTTATCTCCCTTTGATGTGGGGCAAAACTCCCTTTGAAGTGAGGCAAAACTCCCTTTCATCTGATGCAGATCTCCCTTTGAAGTGAGCCGGATTTCCCTTTGATATCTAACCTGTTTTATCATGACCAAAAGCGACAGGGTAGACGAAGTAGACGAAGTGGACGAAGTGTTTTTCAACTTTATTAAAATGTATATATACGTATATGTATATATTGTACTATATATAATATGTTCTCACGCGAAAATATATAAAGTTAGAAAATACTTCGTCCACTTCGTCTACTTCGTCTACCCCCAAGGCAACCGCATCAGGTCCGAAAAACCAAAATTAGTTCCCGTCACAAAGTTTATAGCCAAAAATTTTTGCATGTACTAAAAAAGCAGTACTTTAGCGTGATTTTTCGTGAAAACACGAAATATGTTGAATTAATAACTCTTTAAATGCTTGAACAAGACAGAATTATAAAAGTCAACATCGAAGAAGAGATGAAGTCATCGTACATCGATTATTCGATGTCGGTTATTGTGGCACGTGCCCTTCCTGATGTGAGAGATGGTTTTAAGCCCGTTCACCGCAGAATCCTATACGGAATGATGGGACTGGGTAATACTTCCGACAAACCTTACAAAAAATCTGCCAGAGTAGTCGGCGAAGTGCTCGGTAAATATCATCCCCACGGAGATTCCTCTATATATGGTGCTTTAGTACGCATGGGGCAACCGTGGAACATGCGATACTTGCTTGTCGACGGACAAGGGAACTACGGTTCGGTCGACGGAGATTCGCCTGCCGCCATGCGATACACCGAGTGTCGTCTCTTTAAAATCGGAGAAGACATGATGCAAGACATTGAGAAAGAGACTGTCGACATGCAAAACAACTTCGACGATTCGCTGCAAGAACCTACCGTTATGCCCACCCGCATTCCCAATCTGCTCATTAACGGGGCATCAGGCATAGCCGTCGGCATGGCAACCAACATGCCCACACACAATCTGACAGAAGTGATCGACGCCTGCATAGCCTACATCCACCATAACGACATCGAAATCGAAGAACTGATGCGCTACGTCAAAGCACCCGATTTTCCCACCGGAGGATATATCTATGGTATGAGTGGCGTGCGCGAAGCATATCTCACCGGGCGCGGAAGAGTTATTATGCGAGCCAAAGCCGAAATAGAATCGACATCGACACACGATAAAATCATTGTTTCCGAAATACCCTACGGCGTCAACAGAGCCGAACTAATCAAATACATCGGCGAATTAGCCACCGAGAAAAAAGTCGAAGGCATCAGCAACGCCAACGACGAATCCGACCGCGAAGGAATGCGCATCGTAGTAGATATCAAACGAGATGCCAATGCCAACGTCATACTCAATAAACTATATAAACTAACGCAACTGCAAACCTCCTTCAGTGTGAACAACGTGGCGCTGGTACACGGACGTCCGCGACTGCTCAACCTGAAAGACCTCATTAAATATTTTGTTGAACACCGCTACGAAGTAGTACGCCGACGCACAGAGTTCGACCTGCGCAAAGCCAAAGAACGGGCACATATCCTCGAAGGACTCATCATTGCCTCCGACAATATCGACGAGGTGATACGCATCATCCGTGCTGCTCAAACCCCTGCCGAAGCCGTTTCCGGACTGATGGAGCGGTTCACACTCAGCGAGATACAGTCGCGCGCCATCGTAGAAATGCGTCTCCGACAACTCACCGGACTCATGCAAGACCAACTGCATGCCGAATACGAAGAGGTACAGAAAATGATTGCCTACTACGAAGAGATACTTTCCAATCAAGCACTCCTCCAAAAAGTCGTCGTTGACGAACTCAACGAGATCAAAGCCAAATATGGCGACGCCCGACGGTCGGAAATCGTCTACTCCTCGGAAGAGTTTAACCCCGAAGACTTCTATGCCGACGATGAAATGGTGATCACCATCTCGCACATGGGATACATCAAACGAACCCCCCTGAGCGAATTTCATGCACAAAACCGCGGTGGAATGGGGTCAAAAGGCACGGAAACACGCGATGAAGACTTCGTTGAGCACATCTATCCCGCCACCATGCACAATACCATGCTGTTCTTTACACAGAAAGGACGATGCTACTGGCTCAAAGTGTACGAAATACCCGAAGGAAGCAAAACAGCCAAAGGACGTGCCATACAAAACCTCCTGAACATCGAAGCCGGTGATTCCGTAAATGCTTATCTGCGGGTGAAAGATCTCAACGACAAAACCTACATCAACAATCACTACGTAGTTTTCTGCACCAAAAAGGGTATCATGAAGAAAACATTGCTTGCCGACTATTCCCGTCCGCGCCAAAACGGTGTGAATGCCATCATTATACGAGAAGACGACCGCGTCATTGAAGTACGTATGACCAACGGTAAAAACGACATCATCATAGCCACCCGAAACGGACAAGCGATACGATTCCCCGAAAACCTCGTCCGCGTCATGGGACGTATGTCGGCAGGAGTAATCGGCATCCGATTCGACGAAAACGAAGAACCCGACGAAGTAATCGGCATGATCTGCATCAAAGACCCGGAAAAAGAAACCATCATGGTTGTATCCGAACATGGATACGGCAAACGCTCGAACATCGAAGAGTATCGGAAAACAAATCGGGGAGGAAAGGGTGTAAGAGCCATGAAGATTACCGAAAAAACCGGTAAATTGGTAGCCATCAAATCGGTCACCGACGATAACGACCTGATGATCATCAACAAATCGGGCATCATTATACGCCTCGAAGTAAACCAAGTAAGCGTCATCGGACGTTCTACGCAAGGCGTCAAGCTCATTAATCTCGAAAAGCGAAACGATGAAATAGGATCGGTCTGCAAAGTATCGTCATCGTCCGAACCGGAAGAAGATGATGATGCACGCACCGACACCGAAAATGGGATAGGAGAGGAGGAGCCGGACAACCTTGAGGACGAATTGACGGATGAAGCGGAAGACAAGCTATCCGACAGTTCGGAAGACGAAGACGACGGCAACGACCCCGACAACGAATAACAATTGGACAACGAATAATGAAATATTAATTAAAAAACAGAGATTTGTCATGAAAAGAGTATTATTTTCGCTGATGCTTATGTTTGTAGCAACCGGGCTTACCTTCGCACAAGAAAAAAGTGTGAAAGCTGCCAAAGCTGCTGCAAGTGACGTGAAACCGGATTTTAAAAAGGCTGAGCAACTGATTGACGGCGCTTTAACCAATCCGGAAACTAAAGACGACCCTGAGACATGGAATGTAGCCGGATTCATCCAACGCCGCTACAACGAAGAGGAAACAAAGAAAAGCTTCCTTCGTCAACCCTATGACACAGCGGGAGTGTATAACAGTGTACTGAATATGTGCAAGTACTTCCTTAAATGTGATGAATTGGCACAAATCCCTAATGAAAAGGGAAAAGTCAAAAACAAGTATCGGAAGAGCAACGCTGCTACCATGCTGTCCGAGCGTGGAAACCTGATCAACGGCGGTATCGAGAACTACAACAAGAGCAAGAGCAAAGAGGCTCTCGACTTCTTCGGGACTTACATCGACGTAACCAATGCTCCGATGATGGAAGACAATCCGGCTGTAAAAGGCGACACACTGCTGCCGCAAATTGCTTATTATGCCTGCTTGGCTGCAAGCAAAATCGAAGATTACCCTTCCATATTGAAGTATGCACCTTATGGTGAAGACGATCCCGAATATGGCAAGTACACCATGGAGTTTACTTCGGCTGCGCTCAAAGCCCTCGGCAAAACCGACGAGTGGATAGCCTCACTCAAGAAAGGATTGGAAAAGTATCCTGATTATGCCAACTTCTTCGCAAATCTCGTTGATTATTACAACAATAACAACAAGCTCGACGAAGCCATGAGTTATACCGATGAGATGCTATCTAAAAGCCCTAACAACAGCTTCTTCCTGTATGTGAAAGGATACTTGTACCAAAACCAGTATGCCTCGCTGAAAAACGAAAAAAATGACGATAAAGCTGCTGCCGACGTACTCCTGAAAGCCATAGAATACTACAAGAAAGCCGTAGAAGCCGATCCAAAAAATGCCGAAGCATACTCTAACTTAGGATTTGTGTACTGCCTGCAAGCACAGGATTACTCGGAAAAGATATCGGCCACAACCGATGTCAACGATCCTAAATACAAAGAAGACCAAACTGCACTGAAGTCATTCTACGAAAAGGCCAGACCGTGCTACGAGAAGGCTCGCGAACTGAAGCCCGAACAAAACGCTTTGTGGTTGCAAGGATTATATCGTGTCTATTACAACCTGAACATGGGTCCCGAATTTGAAGCGATCGAGAAACTGATGCAATAAGCAGAATACTGATGCAATAAGCAGAATGCAGAATAAAGAGTTGCCCCGCATCTTTCCTCAAAAGGAAGTTGCGGGGCAAGTTGTTTCTGTTGAATACGACCTGTTTGAATCGGGAGGGAGTGAACTACCCTATAATACTAAACATAATTGTGATTAAGCCTTCTGAACTCCCATCGATTCATCAAGAATTTGCAGCGCTCTGTCAAGAACTGTCGTATCGTCAAGCAGTACCAATCCGCCGTCGGGACCGGGTTCCAAATGAATACCGACACTTTTACCAACTTTAAAATGATACCCTCCAAAGAAGTTTCGTACCGTATCTACATCAAGTTCCAACTCATCGGCTATTCGATGCATGCTGCCGTTAGGCAAAGAATCTTTAATTCTGCGGAGTTCATTAAATGTAATTGCTCTCATATTCGCGAAATTAATGGTTAATAAAATAAGTTAGTTGCGGCTCATTATAAGCCTTAACGCAATTAGAGTAAGTAACAACAGCATTCAGTATGTTGAATGATACCTCATTGGTTATTACGCGCTAAATGTAGGGATAAAAAAGCAGATAGACAAGCATATCTGCTAATTTTTAGCAAAAAATAAGCCCTGTCTCACGACAAGGCTTATTACAACACAAACACAAAATAAAACACGACAAAACTACTATGCAATCTGTAACCTGTCTATGCCGGGAGGCATAAGTGGCGTTTACGGATATTCACATACTCAAATAAACGATTACCAGGCGATTACATGTCATAAACAAATGCTAAAAAACATTTGTTTATTTCTTTATTGTTAAATCAACAAAAATCTATTCACGTGCTATTGAAATGCATTTTTTTAGCGAGTTATTGTATTCCTCGTTCACGAAGTTTCAATTGCCATGCCCAAGCCGATCGCAATGTATCTTCGATGGTTTCAATAGCTTTCCAACCCAACTCCCGGTTGGCCAAGGTAGGGTCAGCCCATACCTGCTCTATATCTCCAGCGCGCCGCCCTACTATTTTATAGTTGAGCTTCACGCCGGTTGCTTTCTCAAAAGCATCAATCAGTTCCAATACCGATAATCCACGTCCGGTTCCGATATTGAATACTTCGACCTGCTCTTTTTGTTTTTTCTCCAAGATACGGTCGATAGCAATCACGTGCGCCTTAGCCAGATCGACGACATTGATAAAGTCGCGGATACACGATCCGTCGGGTGTATTATAATCATCGCCAAACACGCTTAATACTTCGCGAATACCCATCGCCGTTTGTGTAAGATACGGTATCAAGTTCTGGGGTATTCCGTTGGGTAACTCACCAAGCAATGCACTGGGATGTGCACCAATCGGATTGAAATAGCGCAGCAAAATGGCGTCAATGGGTGCTCCGGAAATAACGGTATCTCTAACAATTTCTTCATTGATTTGTTTGGTGTTACCGTAAGGCGACTCTGCCCTTTTGACAGGGGCATTTTCGGTTACCGGTAAGGTGTCGGGCTGTCCATATACGGTGCACGAGGAAGAGAATACCATTCCTCTTATGCCGTATTTAGGCATCAGTTCGAGCAAGTTTATCAATGATACAAGGTTGTTGCGATAGTACATCAATGGTTTGGCAACCGATTCTCCCACTGCTTTGTGGGCGGCAAAATGTATGATGGCATCAATTTCTGGGTGTTGGGACAGGGAAGCATCCAAGCCATTAAAATCCAAGCAATCCAATTTCTCGAAAGCAGGGCGAATACCCGATACTTTTTCGATATTGTCTACCACATCTGCATTAGAGTTAGAGAGGTTGTCTATGATGACGACTTCATATCCGGCGTTTTGCAGCTCTACAACAGTGTGTGAGCCTATATATCCGGTACCTCCTGTAACTAATATTCTTCCTTTCATGAAGTGTTGCCTTGTTAGAGTGTCTTATTATTGCCGCAAATGTATGAATTATAATTCAATTACAAAAAGAATAATCACTTTTTATATTTTTACGACCCCAGAAAAACCCATAAATGCCATAGCCAGCAGCCCTGCGGTGATGAGCGCAATGGGGGTTCCACGCATTCCTTTCGGAATATTGACTAAGCTCATCTGTTCGCGCAAACCGGCAAAGATGGTGAGCGCCAGCCCGAAGCCGATAGCTGTGGAGAAGGCATAAACCACACCGGTCAGTAAGTCATAGTCTTTCTGAATAACCAGAATAGCTACGCCCAAGATGCAGCAGTTGGTGGTGATTAACGGCAAGAATACGCCCAACGCCTGATAGAGCGAGGGCGATACTTTTTTCAGTACGATTTCGACCATCTGCACCAATGCAGCGATAACTAAAATAAAAGTGATTGTTTGCAGATATGCCAACCCGAAGGCGTCGAGGACATACTTCTGAATCAGGAACGTTACGATCGTAGCGATGGTAAGCACAAACGTAACGGCAGCCGACATGCCCAAAGCTGTTTCAACCTTCTTGGAGACGCCTAAGAACGGGCAGATGCCCAAGAATTGTGATAAGACGATGTTGTTGACAAATATCGCCGATATAAAAATCAAGATGTATTCCATACTCTAATTCTTCTTTAATCTGTTAATCAAGGCAATGAGGTATCCCAAAGCAATAAAGGCGCCGGGTGCGAGTACAAACAACAACATGCCGTACTCTTCGGGCATTATCGTCAGACTGAATATTTTGCCGGTACCCAGCAGCTCCCGAACGGCGCCCAGCAAGGTAAGCGCGAGGGTAAATCCCACTCCCATGCCCAGTCCGTCGAAAGCCGAAGCAATCGGAGTATTCTTGGCAGCAAAAGCTTCGGCTCGTCCCAGCACGATACAGTTGACTACAATCAGCGGAATAAACAGTCCCAGCGTGGCATAGAGAGCAGGTACGTAGGCTTGCATCAACATTTGTAACAAAGTGACAAACGAGGCTATAACCACGATAAAAGAAGGGATTCGTACCATATCGGGTATCCACTTCTTCAACGCCGAAATCACCACATTAGAGCAGACCAGCACAAACAGGGTTGCCAAACCCATACCCATGCCGTTGATGGCAGACGAGGTAGTTCCGAGTGTGGGGCACATGCCCAGTAACAGGACAAAGATGGGATTCTCTTTAATGATCCCATTCATCAATATTTTCAGATTATTAGCTTTCATATTCTCTACTTCTCCTTTCTATTCTACGTCGGTTGAATCGGCAGATTGTACTTGTTGGGTAGCACCCGATGCGCCGTCTGTCGGGGTTGTTGCCTGTTGGGTAGCACTCGATACGCCGTCTACTTCTTGTCCGGAGTAGGTAGCATAAGCTTCGTTGACAGCCTTCAGGAAAGCTCTCGATGTTATGGTCGATGCAGTGATGGCATCGATCTGTCCGCCATCTTTCGATACAGCCAGCGGTTCCTTCCCCGGGTTCAGTCCTTTGATGTTTCCCTTCCCTTGTTTAAACCAGTCGGCAGCTTTCGACCCCAATCCCGGTGTTTCGGCGTGCGACAACAGCGAGTAGTCAACAATGTTTCCTTCGGCATCGAAGCCCACCAGAATCTTCATGTCTCCGCCAAATCCAAGCGTAGTTGCTTCGACAGCTGCTCCTACTTGAATATCGCCTTTCTTGGCAGGGTATACAATGAATGCATGTTCTTTCCCTTGTGCATCGGTTGTACGCAATGTGTCGCTTTCGGCGGCAGGCGTATTGTCGTATTCGGGCAGCACTACGCGCAATGCTTCATTCAGTGCTCGGGCGTTGGCTTCGGCGATGGGTGCTTGGGTGAGTTCATTCACCACGGCGAGCAGTGCCACCGATACTGCTGTTACTCCTGTGAGTACCAGCAACATATTTTTTAAGGATGATGCTAACTTTTTCATTTTTCCTTTGCCACCTCCCCAAAGCGTTTGGGTTTACAATACGTATTAATAAGCGGAGTAAATGCATTCATGATAAGAATGGCAAACGACATTCCTTCGGGATAAGCGCCGAAGAGGCGGATAATCACGGTAAGCAATCCGATGCAGACACCATAAATAAGCATGCCTTTCTTGCTCATGGGCGAAGTCACATAGTCGGTTGCCATGAAGATAGCCCCCAACAGCAATCCGCCCGAAAGCAGATGAAGCAGCGGTGAGGCGTAGTGCATCGGGTTTATCAGATGCATCATGCCCGAGAAGACGAATACCGTGAACAAGATTGATACCGGTATGTGCCATGTGATGATTTTCCGCACCAGCATATATACCAATCCGATGAGCAGCGCCAGTGCGCTTACTTCGCCCAAGCTCCCCCCGATGTTACCTATAAGCAGTTGAAGCGTGTCGGGCAGTTTGTCGAGCGTTGCCATTGCTGCGTCCTGATTACCGGCATACAGCAGTTGCTTCATGAGCGCCAGTGGAGTAGCGCCTGTCTGGGCATCTGCATAAATGGTTTGTCCTGCCAGCGGCCAGCTTGTCATCTGCACGGGAAAAGAGAGCAGCAGAAACACACGCCCCACCAATGCCGGATTGAAGGGGTTGCATCCCAATCCGCCGAACGACATCTTCCCTACCCCGATGGCAAACAGTGCACCGAGAATGATGATCCAGACAGGCAGGTTCGACGGCAGATTGAACGCCAGCAATACGCCGGTGATCATAGCCGATCCGTCGGTAATAGAGGTGGTTGGTTGTTTTAGCAAATACTTCCCGATAGCCCATTCAAAGAAGAGGCAGGCAACTACCGAAGTCGTTGTAACAAGCAGTGCTCCCCATCCGAACACGTAGAGCGATACGAGAAATGCCGGTATCAGTGCGGTGAGCACGCCGTACATGTTCTTTTTCACGCTGTCGCCACTGTGGACGTGGGGTGATAATGATACGATTAATTTATTTTCCATGACACACAGTTAACTTTTCGTTTGACGAGCACGAATCAACGCCCCTACCCTATTCTTGCCCAACCGGCAGTAATCGAGCAACGGACGGCTCGCCGGACAAGTAAACTGGCACGAGCCGCACTCTATACAATCCATGATTTTCTCTTTCTCCATTCGTTCGAACTCGGCATGTTCTGCCAGCGCCGACAGTAGATAGGGTTCCAATCCCATGGGACATGCGCCTACGCATTTGGCACACCGGATGCACGGCTGCACGCTGCTGCGCTTTGCCTCCTGTCGCGACATCATCAAAATGCCCGAGCTGCCTTTGGTGATGGGCACTTCGGTGTTGACCAGTGCCTTTCCCATCATCGGTCCGCCGCCTATAATCTTTCCCGTATCTTCGGGCAATCCGCCGCTTTGCTCAATCAGTTGTTGCATGGGCGTTCCGATGCGCGCCAAAATGTTCGACGGTTTGGCTACCGACTTCCCTGTAACAGTTACTACACGTTCGATGAGCGGTTTATTTTTTTGTACCGCCTGATATACGGCATAAGCGGTAGCCACATTTTGCACCACAGCGCCGGTCGAGATGGGCAATGCTCCGCCGGATACTTGTCGGCGGATGATGGCATCGATAAGTTGCTTTTCGCCTCCCTGCGGGTATTTCACCTTCAGAGGAATCACTTCGATGCCGGCATAGTTTCCGGCAATCTTTGTCATCCACTTGATGGCATCGGGCTTATTGTTTTCTATGCCGATGAATGCCTTGTTTACCTTCACGGCTTTCATCAGGATGGATACACCTTCCATAATCTCTTCGCCATGTTCGAGCATCAACTGATGGTCGGCAGTGAGATAAGGCTCGCACTCCACAGCGTTGATAATGATACATTCGGCTTTAAATGCCGGCGGTGGTGTGAGCTTTACTTGTGTGGGGAAGCATGCCCCTCCCATTCCTACGATACCGGCGGCAGCTATCTTTTTCACAATCTCTTCGGAGGCAAGCGTACATCCTTTAATCAGCGTGTCGGTGCGGTCGATGCTCTCTTCCCATTCATCACCTATTACCTCTATAAAAATGGCAGGCTTGGCATATCCGCCGGCATCGATGATTGAATCTATCTTGAGTACTTTTCCGCTTACAGGCGAATGGATGGCTGCCGAAACGAATCCACCGGGTTCGGCTATGCGGGTGCCTACCTTAACGGTATCTCCTTTGCCAACCACAGGTTTGGCTGGTGCACCGATGTGCTGCGACAACATCACTGCCACCCGTTGCGGGATGTCGGCTGCCACAATGGCTTGATGCGCCGAAAGTTTATCTTCATGCGGATGCACACCACCGATTGAAAATGTCTTCAACATACAAATTGATAATTGATAATTAATAATTAAAAGTTATTGAATCACCTTGCGTGCAGGGAAGTTCAGCTCAATGATGGTGTGTTGCGGACATTCGTCTACGCACTTGCGGCACAGCTTGCACTTGTTGGGGTCGATGTATGCCAGATTATTTTCCATCTTGATCGCTTCGAAGGCGCATACTTTCACGCATTTGCTGCATCCGATGCAAGCTACGTGGCACGCTTTGCGCGCCACGGCTCCCTTATCTTTGTTGACACAATCTACATAGATGCGCCGCGATTTCTTTCCTTGGGGACGAATCTCGATAATATTTTTCGGACAAGCTTTTACGCAGGCTGCACAGGCGGTACAGGTGGCTTCGTTTATTTCGGGCAGTCCGGTGGTTTCGTTCATGCTGATGGCATCAAACCGGCATGCGGTTACACAGTCGCCACAGCCCAAACAACCATAGCTGCATCCGGTTTCGCCTCCATAGAGCGAGGCGGCGATGGCGCAACTCCGGGCGCCGTCGTATTGGTTGGTGCGGGGGCGATTGTCGCACGTTCCGTTGCAACGCACCACAGCCACTTTAGGATCGGAGGCGCCGGCATCCATGCCCAATATCTCGCCGACCTTCGTCATGAGCGCCTGCCCGCCTACCGGGCAGAGCAAGCCATCCAGCGAGGCGGCTTTTACGCAGGCATCGGCAAAACCGCTACACCCGGGATAACCGCATCCACCACAGTTGGCTTGAGGTAAGACTTCGGCTACTTGAGCAATGCGCGGATCTTCGTATACAGCAAACTTTTTGGAAGCAATGTACAAGATAGCTGCCGATACCAGCGCTATCGCCCCCAATGAAATTACTGCAATCAGAATTACATTCATAAGTTTCTTTTGAGTTGTTAATGTTTTAAATTTATTGATACGACGGGATTTACGTCGACGGTCGGATAGAGAATGAGAACTGTCTCTTCAACCTCCCACGACAGAGCCATACTATATAATAATATGGTATAAGCAGAGCCAATGAAGCAAGGGCAGCCCCAACTTCGTTGTGCCACATAGCCATGAAGGCAAACAGTGTCACAATGAGTATGATGAACGGAATGATGAAAGCGAGCGATACCGCCTGTATCCCCATGGAGAGTTTTCCATATACCGTTACGGCATCGCCCGGATGATAGCGCAGGGCGTCGTTAGTTATTATGTCAACACTCTTCTCGCGGGTATCGGCGGCAGAACAATGACCTTTCACGCTGCATGCAGCACAAGCCGATGTCTGTATGATCCTCACTGTCACATGAGAGCCGTGTATGTTTTCCACGAAGCCTTGGTGTTCGATGATATCAGCCATTTTGTAAACCACAGATTGCAAATCGCGGCAAAAGTAATCATTATTTGTGAAATGCCATCTATTCGCTCTATAAAAGTTTGTGAAACGCCTGTCTACATGTAGGCATCAAATCCGGAACGCTACCGGGCAGCAATCTGCACCGTGCCCGAGAGGCGGATGTCCTGCGAGGAGCTTCCTATCAGCACGTCTGCCGCGCCGGCTTCCAGCTTCCAGTCATTGGTCGTCTCGTCCCAGTGGCGCAACTTCTCTAACGGGATTTGTATCTCCACCTCCTTTTTCTCGCCGGGTTGGAGTGCGATGCGACGG
Source organism: Prevotellaceae bacterium (assembly GCA_031262085.1). Taxonomy (GTDB): domain Bacteria; phylum Bacteroidota; class Bacteroidia; order Bacteroidales; family Bacteroidaceae; genus Bacteroides. The sequence goes on along the minus strand of JAISIN010000075.1, from coordinate 2,854 downwards.
AAGCTTTTCAGCTCTTTGAGCGGGCGTTCAATTTGGGAATCGGGTCTGCCTACGTAGAGCTGCACCACCTCCTCGCCGTTGCGCGAACCATCGTTGCTCAGTTGCAGCGTGGCGTAGAGCGTTTTCTCGTCCGCCCGCACTTGCAAATCGGAATAGGTAAAGGTGGTGTACGAAAGACCGTGTCCGAAGGGATAAAGCACGGGTACCTCCTTGGTGTCGAACCAACGGTATCCCACAAAGATGTCCTCGGCATAATCTGCCACGGGACCTCCCTGCTGCGCTGCCTCCTTCTTGTCGACCAGATTCACAAACACATCGCCCTGCTTTTGCGTTGCCTCCTGCGGATAGACCTTCAGCTTGTAGGCAGGCGAATCGTCTAATTGGAGCGGGAAGGTGAAGGGCAGTTTGCCCGATGGCGACACCTTGCCCATCAGCACATCTGCCAGCGCATTGCCGCCCTCCGAGCCGTTGAACCACGAAATGAGCATCGCCGGTGCCGCCTCTTGTGCACGGCGCAAGTCAAGGGGTGCTCCGGTCACCATCACCGCCACAAGGCGCGGGTTGGCAGCCGCCAGCTTCTGCAACAGTTCATCCTGTCCCATGGGCAGGGTGATACCGATGCGGTCGCTGCCTTCGGTTTCCACTTCACGATTGTTTCCGCCGACGAAGATCACCAAGTCCGACGTTTTTGCCAGTTGCACCGCTTCGGTCACCAACTTCGGGTCGGCATCCGAGTAGGGCGAAACGCGGGTGTAGCGGTCGCGAGCGGTGTAGCCGTGATAGCCTTGTGCCCACTTGATGGTCACGCCGCTCTCTTGCAGGCGGTTGGTGATACCCTCCAACGGTGTCACCTCGTAGAGCGCTTTCACACCGGCTCCCACACCGCCTTGCGACTGCCGACGCACGGCGTTGTCGCCAATGACGGCAATGCTTTTGAACTTTTTCGAATCAATGGGCAGGAGGTTACCGTCGTGTTTGAGCAATACGATTGAGTGGGCAGCCACATTATAGGCTATCTGTTGCTGAGCGGGCTGCGAGGTCATCACCTTGTTTGCCTCCGTCCGGGGAATCGGCGCGATGGTGAGCCGCACGCGCAGAATCTCTCTGACACGGGTGTCAATGACGCTCTCCGATACTACGCCTGCCTTGACGGAATCGAGGAGCGCCTCGCCCATGTAGCGCGAGCCGGGCATCTCCACGTTCAGTCCGGCAGTCACAGCCCCCACGGTGGAGTGTGTGCCTCCCCAGTCGGAGATCACCATACCCCGGAATCCCCATTCGTCGCGCAGGATGCGTTGGAGCAGCATCGCGTTCTCCGAGCACCAGTAGCCTTCTACTTTATTGTAAGCCGCCATCACGCCGTAGGCATCTGCCTCCCGGACTGCTGCCTCGAAGGGGGGCAGATAGATTTCGCGCATAGCGCGGGCAGAGACTTTCACGTCGATGCTTCCGCGGTCGTTCTCTTGATTGTTGAGTGCGTAGTGCTTCAGGCAGACGGCTGCTCCGTTGTCTTGCGCGCCGAGGGTGTAGCCCACCGACAGGGCGGCGCTCAGCAGGGGGTCTTCGCTCAGATACTCATAGGTACGTCCGCCGGTGGGCAGTCGCTGGATGTTGATGGCAGGACCCAGAATCATGTCTTTCCCCCGCAAGCGTGCCTCCTTCGCCATGCCTGTGCCATAGTCGTAAGCCAGTGCTTCGCTCCACGTGGCAGCCAGCGCCGAGCCGGTGGGGAAGAACGTGGCAGAGTCGGTGGTCAGTCCCAGCGGGTTCCACGAGTTGGGTTCCATCTCTTCGCGGATGCCGAAAGGTCCGTCGGCATACTCCACATCGGCGATGCCCAAGCGTTCCACCCCGGCGGAGGAGAACATGTGCTTGCCGTGCAGCATATTTACTTTTTCTTCGAGCGTCATACGGTCTATCAACGCCGTAATCTCATCTTCGTGCGCCATCAGTGCCGAACGCTTTTCCGGCTTCTGACCCGTTGTACATGCCGACACGATGAGGATGCCGGAGCCGACTAACAGTTGATTAATTCTTTTCATTCTTCTTACAGTGTTTATTGTTTATTGCTTCGTTTCCGTTTGAAAGAGTTTGTAAGAGTGCGGCATGAGCGTAATCCGATGTCGTTTCCCGCCCAAAGAGCCGACATACAGCAGAGCATGGTCAGCAGCATACATGTTACTTTTTTCATGGGTATCATAGTATTTTAATGAATGATGGTGCAAAAATAGTCATTTCTTCGTCGCCAATTAGTTATTGCGCTTGTTTTCAAGGGGCTTTTTGTCACCTCCCACACCTTGCAAAGCTTATGGGTAACGATATAGACTACTATCAATCTACCCGCCACTCCGTGATGGTACGCGTGGGTGCATCGTACTGTCGGAGCAGCTTGCCAAGCGCGAACCATACCTGCCTCTCCGTTATGACCATGGCTCGCGCAAATAAATAAAGATCGCCCAAAGCGTAGCCAGCCGCTCGGGCAAGTACCGCCATGCGCGCCGAACGAATGGCGGTGCTCATCGTCCGCATAGGAACCTCTTTCCCACGACCGTAGGAATCTCTTTCCCACGACCGTAGGAATCTCTTTCCCACGACCGTAGGAATCTCTTTCCCACGAGCGTAGGAATCTCTTTCCTACGACCGTAGGAATCTCTTTCCTACGACCGTAAGTCTTTGGAATAACCGGTTCCAAAAAACTCACCCCCAAAGAGGGAGCGTTGGTTTGTCGCTCCGCCTTTTTATGACTATCCATAGTAAAGTATAGACACGAATAAGTTGCCAATTCATGCATTATTATCGGCTGTTAGTTGATTTTTCTATTCTTTCCTTGCTTGTCTGTCAAAAACGTATTATT
>JAISIN010000066.1 GCA_031262085.1 Prevotellaceae bacterium | reverse complement strand
TATCCTGATGGAACCGGGGATATAGGTTTAGAATGACAAAGGGTACCTTTGTATAGCACAAAGGTACCCTTTGTAGCGTACAAAGGTACCCTTTGTATGCGCACAGGTCTAAAGCGATGGTAGCTTTCCATGCTGATGCCCGCCGTTTGATATACTATTATTAGAGGACAGGGCTAATGATGCGTGCCTCGGAATCATGACAATTTAATCACTCCCAATACAATGTAGGATACGTACTGCCTATTGCACTGTATGCACCCAATGATTTCCAACCGCTGGTTTCGTCCTGATCGTGGGTAGACCATGCAGGCCAGTTGATGTCGCTAAAGAGGAGAGGCGGTTCGGTTAAAGGAGCTGAAGGATCGGGGAAGCCTATCGAGTAATTGGCATAGTAACAACCGAAAACTTGGTTTGAACCGCTGCCGACGATACTGCCTCCCTTGTCTTCGACGCCTAAATTTGCGCCGATGCCGTAGCAATAGGTGATCGTGCCATTGTTTATACCACAAATACCGCCGACGTTGTTGCTGTTATAGTTGATGTCTGCTGTGTTGTAGCAATCTTTGATCGTACCAAAGGTGTTATAACCACTGATTCCACCGGTTATGCTGTTTCCCTCTATCATTACGCTGTTTTTACAAGCATATATCATACCTCCCCAATTCTGCGCGCATATTCCTCCCAGATCACCGGTACCTTTTAATATCTTGCTACCCGATGCGGTGCAATTACTGATGGTTCCTCCATTACCGGCGAGTGCGTCCCCATTGGAACCGACAATGCCACCGAATGGAACTGCATGCGTAAAGTCTATATCGTAGTTTACCTTGAAGTGGCAATTCGTAATCTCCGTACCCGAAAAGGCTTGTCCCACAATGCCACCGACATACTTATTTGTGCCACTGGTACTTGTTTGTACATTTTCGACCGTGAGATTCTTTATCTGACCGCTTCCGCCTAACGTAGCAAACAAGCCGACCGATTCTGTGCTTTGTACGAGGGTATAGTCGGAAATGGTGTATCCGTTGCCGTCGAAGATGCCGGTAAACGGTTGGGTGGAACTGCCTATCGGGTCCCAATTATATCCATATACGTATATATCGTTCATCAAGGTGTATGTTCCTGCCAGATTGTTGTTGATATTGAGTAGGTCGGAGATTGAATAGATTTCCGAATTTGTTCCTACGGTTGTTTTCTCCACCACCGGTTGCCACGTTTCGATGCTTGCCGAACCTACGGTAACCTCTGTGGGCGGCTTCAGCGTGAGGGTGACGGTGATGTGGCGCCCCGGTTTAATATCTTTATTTCCCAATGCTCCGCCGGGTTCTATCAGCCATAAGAATGTCTTTCCGTTGGCAAGCGTTATCTCGGCACGGAGGTCGGCGCCCTCTAAAGTCTGCGGTAAGACAATTGCTTCGTACTTGCTGCCGTCGGTGGTGGCATGCATCTCGATGTCACCCTCGCCGTCGAGGGTCAGAGACTGTGTCTGTAAGTCGTAAGATCCGATGGCATACATGTTTTTAAGCGTCACGGTCATGCCGGTCAGCGTTTCTTGGAGCGCCGCATCTTGGATTATGTTGAAAGTTAGGTAGGTCAGCTCATGCGTAAACGTTAAGTTTACCGCATCGGTAGCTGTGTATCCGGTCGATCCGTCCTCCTGGTCGTTTAGTCCGGAGAATTGGGTGGTCATGAAGTCGAGGGCTTCCAAATCGGTCTGATCGATTACATCCAACGGGATCTCGTCGAAGGTAGCTCCTGATTGATAGGGCGAATAGGCAAAGAACCACACCGGCGAGCCGTCGGCGGGGAAGAGTATTTCGCTTCCTTCTACGGTTACGCTGAAGGAGGCTTTGCTTGTAGTGGTTTTATCGGGGGTGGCGGTGTACGACACGTTCGATGCGAGTACGGTTAATGCATCGTTTGTCAAAACACTCGTCATGAAGATACCTACTTGTTCGTCGCCCTCCCATACCTGGTTCTGTGTTGCCCGGGTAGAGGCGGTGGCAGAGGCTCCGCCTATATCGGCAGTAAATACGACCGCCTCTCCTTGGGTGGGGAGCGGTGTCACCGCCTCCTGCTGACAAGCCATCGGCAGCAGCAGAAGGAGTGGGATATATTTTAAATATGAATGTCTCATCGTTTTAATGTTGCATTATTCGTACCATAAAGTGGGATAGACCGGCGTACCGGCGTTCCAACCCCCCAACGATTTCCAATGAGCGTTGGCGTTGACGCTGATGAGCGGCGACCAAGCAGGCCAAGCGGTGGCGCTGAAGGTGGTGGCTTGGGAGTCGCCGGCAACGTTTGAGTAGCTGTCGGTGATTTGGCTTTGAATGATATTGGTAGTAAAACCTTCACTATCAATATAAGTGGGTTCTCCTATAAAAGTACCGCTGTTGGTAGGCGCAGTGGGAACATTACCCACGTAATAACATTCGGTGATGGGGCTGATTGTACTTTCTGTACCGATGAAGCCGCCGGCTATGTCCCAAGTGGCAGATATGGTACAATCTTTGACATAACATGCTGTGAAGCTGTTGTCCGAAGAATAACCGATAATTCCTCCTACGAAACGACTGCCTGCAATCGTTCCACCAATGACGCGGCAATTAGTAAGCGTGGATTGCATGGCTTGTCCGGCAAGAGCGCCAACATGCTCATCGTCTATTTGGATATTGACGTTTACCAGCGTGATGTTTGAAAGTGTGGCAGATCTCAATTCAGAAAACAAACCATTGTAACTTCCTTTTATAGTCTTAATAGTCAGATTGTTGATGACGTATCCGTTTCCTTCGTATTCACCGCCGAAGCCGTCCATCTTTGCAAGGGGCGTCCAATCTATACCGGCTAAGTCAATATCTGCCGTCTGCACATACCTTACAGCTTGGCCCGTATTCGGATATAACATCGTATAGTTAAGATCGCCAATCTTCATCAACGTCTCTTTATCCGGAACAGCAATAGCGCCGGGGATGACTCTGAACACATTTGTTTGCCCCGCAGCCAAAGTGAATGTGGGGGTAGATGTATAGGTTTTGGTCATTTCACCATCATAATCTGTATAGTCGGTTCCTTCCGGATAAGGATAAGGAGGCATAGCAACCGTTGTATACTCAAACACCCCCGTTGTCTGTACCGGCACAATCATCTGCCACACGGTTCCTTTCGTATCGGCTTTGTGCATCGTTATATCTTTAGCGGCTGCTTCTTCGTCGAGGGTTAGCGTTCCGGTAGTCAGATCGAGAACCGTCGCTACTTGCTGCTTTTTCGCGATGGATTCGGATAGTATAAAGCGGCTGTTCATCTGCACCATCGCCATGCGGTGCGAGAGTTGCAGCGTCACGGTAGGGGTGGTGCGCGCACTGCAGGTCACTTTTGCAGCCGTCATCAACATGCTTTTCGACAGTCCCGTATCGCTTTGGTCGGTCAGTACGGCAAAGCTGATGTTCGCAGGATCGGTAGCCTCGGCGTCGTAGGGGTAGTAAGCATAGATGTCGAGCACATCGCCATCGTTCGGGTAATGGATAGGGGTATCCGCTGTCCACTTGGTACCGTTGTAGACCACCCGTATGTTGTTGGCATAGTTGTTGGCAGGTGTGCTACTTAGGGCTTTGGTGTTGCTTTTACCCCGTTTTACCGCGTATACGCCGATGGCGTCATTGGCTTCCCATGTACACTTGAAGTCGTTGGCTGATACGCCGACCCTTGTCGACGCGGCAAAGCCCACTTGAAAGTGCACCACGCCGTTGCCCTCTTCTCCCGCGAGAGAAGAGGGGGCATCGTTGCTACATGCTGCCAACAACAGCAACAGGCAGGATGACAGGCATGCGTATAGTTCAACGAATCGTTTCATTGTATGAAAGGGTTAATCGTATGGAACGGATTAATAGGCAGTACCGTTACCTGAGTAGTTACTCCAAGCTCCAATGGTTCCCGTAGCGGCGCTTCCTGTGCCTCCGAGACCTGTTTTGCTGATAGTAACGGTATAATTGTACAGGCTATTCTTGATAAAGCCGGTTGTAGCAAAGTTGTCGATCAACTCCCACGTATAGTCGGCACCGTCTACGGTGAAGATAACTTCGGTGGCGGCGGTGATGCCCGTAGCTGCGGTGGGCAACAAAATCGCTTCGTACACCCAATCAGTGGTTGCCGTAAGCTTTGTAATTTGGGTGGGAATAATGGAGGCTGGCGTAGTGATGTTGTCTAACGTGCCATTAGCCAAATTGAAGTCGGCTTTGGTATTCAATCCGTTAATGGAGACCTTGGTCAGTTTACTGATATCTACACCCGCACTGCCTTTGACAGTAATCACCAACTTCACCAATTGATGGGCAAAAGTCAATGGTATCGACCCTGTATACTCTTTGTTGTATCCTGTCTCATCTTTACCGGAGTTGACATAGAGCAGGTCGTAAGGCTCTTGGGTGGCTTGCGTACCTCCCACATTAACGGGGTATTTTCCCAAGGAGGTGATTGTGTTTCCGTTGAAGTTGTAAGGGCTGTATGCGATGAAATCAACATACGTACCATCTACCGGATAATAGGCAATGTCATTACCGGCAGGGTCGAAACCGGCTTCTACGTTTGCCGCAGCCAATTCTTTGATAACATACTTGAAGTTAAGTACGTTCTCGTCAGTGAGGGTAGTCGTACCGTGCTTCACCATAAAGATACCGATTTCGTCGCCCTGATCCCATTTGGTGCCTGCTTCGCTCAAACGCGTCGTGGCGGTAGGGGTACTGAATTTCACGACCACAGGTTCGTCGCCGTTTGCTGGCATTTTGATCTCGTCGCTTGTACATGCGCTCATACCCATGAGGCAAGCGGCAGCCAGAAGAAAGCTCTTAGTTTTCATTTTGAAAGATTTTTTTTTAATGTTATGGAAGTAATGATATAATTTGTTCTATGTAATCTAAATCAAGGGTAAGGTCGTTGTTGATAAATCAAAAGTAAGGTTGCTATTTATAAAGTTAAGAGGTAGGTTGTTCTAATCGGCAATGGCGGTTCCGTCGGTAATCTTCTCCCACGGCGCAATGGTAGCGCTGAATCCGCTTGCGGTGCGCTCCAGTTCTATTTCGCTGCGCAGGGTGAGCGGTTGGTTCTTGGCGCTGTTGAATCCGGCAAAGAGTTCCGACAAGTCGCTTTCGAACGTTGTCTGGTAACCGCCTGCAAAGGTAATGGTGCCGCGCAACGGTGCAAACGATGCGCCCGAATCGGTGAGGAAGCCCAGCAGCCTGATCGCGACCGTCCATGTGCCGTCGGTCTGGCGGGTAAACGAGAGGGGAACTGCCGAAGGTGTGCCGTAGGTACCGGCAACAAAGTCCATGCTTCCGGCTACGCCTTCGAGTATGGCGCTCAGGTCGGTGATGTCGGCAACGGGTAGTATCGTCAGCACCAGCGTGACTTGGCGCATCTGCTGCTCCATTCTCATCGACAGGTCGTAGTCTTGGTCTGCCAGCAGGGTGATATCTTGGTGGGAGGTATAAAACCATTCGGGCAGCGGGGTTATGAATGGATTGTCGGCACGCGACGTAACGCTGTTCGGGCGAACGATAGCCGTGTTGCCGACGACGGCGACATCTGTCGATTCGTTAAACAGGTATACCGTGTACGAACCCGGGTCGAGCAACCGGTTGAACTGATTGACATTGCCCGAAAGTATCGACTTGTTATTGTCGATGCGGACGCTGTAGGAATCGGGCAGGTCGCCGGTGCAAGCGGTCCAGTCGGTGGTGAGTTGGTCTATTCGTCCTTGATGGGGATGGTCGGTGCCGTAGATAGGATCGTGCGGATTACAAGCAGTGAGGAGCAACGCCCCGACGAGCGACGCATATATCTTAGTTGTCTTGGAATGATTCATGGAGTTTATAGCTTGATGATTAGATTTACACTTGCCTGTGTCAAGCCGAAGGTGCCCTGGGTGCGACGTTCGTCGGTATAGACCCGCGTCCGGTTGGTCACGGTGAAGCTGTCGTACTTGACGTGGTTGTATCCCAATCCCAGCGTGAAGTCGAACGCACAGCGGGCAGACAGCGGCAGGGTATAGCCTGCGACGGCTCCGGCGTTCCACAGCCAGCCTTGGTAGCCGGTGTCGCGCGGGAAGAAGCTGCCCAAGATGAACTCGTAGAAGTTGAACTTCATCACGTTGCCCCCTACGCCGAGGTAGAATCCGCCGTGCACCTTGTTGGGCTTTGGGTCGGGCGCACCGAGATACCAGCGCAGTTCGGGGTTTATGTTCCACAGTTTGTGCACAGCGCCGTGCTCACTCCCCCAAAAGGCGTAGCTTCCATCTAATTTGAGAGCAAAATGGTCTCCTGTCAACCACTCTAAGCCAATGGTAGGAGTAGCAAGCGCATCGTATAAAATGTTGGTGCGGATACGCAACGATTGTGCCGAAGCAAGCGAAACCGACGCAAGCAGACAAGCAATAAATATATGTTTTCTCATTCGTAATATAAGGGTTAATGTCGAAACATCAGAGAAGTAATGAATAACGGCGGCAAAGGTAAACTAAATAATCATATAAAAAACAACGATTATACAAGTTTTTTAGGAGAAGGGTGTATTTTTATTCGGGGAGGCGTTGGCTTAACTTCGTATATTACCTATATTTGCCGAACAAAACCCTAAAAACAATCTACATGATGGCAAAGTACATTCGTTTTGACTGGGCGATAAAAAGCCTGCTACGCAACAAGGCAAACGCCGTAGTGCTGGAGGGACTGCTCACCACACTGCTGGGCGAGAAGATGACCATACAAAAGTTCCTCGAAAGCGAAAGCAATCAGGAAAGTGAATACGATAAACACAATCGCGTGGATCTTTTGGTCGAAGATTCACACGGGAAGTTGTTTATCATCGAGATACAGAACAATAATGAGTATGCCTACTTCCAGCGCATCCTGTTCGGAACCTCCAAATTGGTGACCGAGTACGTCAATCGGGGTGAGGGGTATGAGAATGTCCGCAAGATATACAGCATCAACATCCTCTACTTTGATTTGGGACACGGCAAAGACTATATCTACCACGGCAAAACAGAGTTCCGCGGCATGCACTCGGGCGATATATTAAAGCTCAGCCCCTTTCAACGCCAGAAGTTCAATGTGAGCGAAGTAAGCGACATCTATCCCGAATACTACATCCTCAAGGTAGACGGCTTTGTACGCAAAGCCGAAAGCTGGCTCGAAGAGTGGGTGCGCTACCTCAACACCGATGAGATACCCGACGACGTTACGGCGCCGGGATTGGTGGAAGCCCGCGAAATGTTGCGAATCAGCCGGATGAGCAAAGATGAACAGCGCGCTTACTGGCGACATGTAGACAATGTCAACCTGCTCAAGAGCAATGTCTATACCGAGCGGGAAGAAGGACGACTTGAAGGACGACTCGAGGGACGACTTGAGGGACGACTTGAAGGACGACTTGAGGGACGACTTGAAGGACAACTTGAAGGACAAATCAAAGGTATAGAGATGGGACGTGCCATGGAGCGTCAGGCATCGGAACAGAAAATAGAAGAAGTCCGCATCGCCGAAAAGAAACGAGTAGCGTCTAATCTCAAACATTTAGGACTTCCCATTGAGGCTATTGTACAGGCAACCGGACTGACGAAAGAACAGATAGAGGAACTGTTCGATTGACAGTTGAAAGCCAATAATTCGGTATAATGTCGGCTTATAATGGGTATAAAGACACTCACTTGCGTGCTTCCGCGATATACTCCAGTGCTTCTTCGCACTTGGCGGAGATGATCACGAAGTCGCCCGATTCGATCACCTCTTTCGGGAAGAGCTTCGACCCCATGCCTACGCAGTACACGCCGGCTTTGATCCATGTCGTGAGATTCTGCTGGGTAGGTTCTACGCCTCCGGTCACCATGAGCTTCGACCACGGCATGGGTGCGAGCATGCCTTTCACCAGCTTGGGTCCCAGCACGTCGCCGGGGAATATCTTGCAAACGTCGCAGCCTGCCTCTTGTGCAGCGCCTACTTCGCTCACCGATCCGCATCCGGGGATGTAGGGGATCAGTCGGCGATTGCATATCTTCGCAATCTCGGGGTTGTAGAGCGGACCGACAACAAAGTTCGCTCCGAGCTGAATGTACAGCGCAGCCGTACCCGGATCGACCACCGTACCTACGCCCATTGCCATATCGGGGCATTCGCGGGCAGCGAACTTCACCACTTCGGCAAACACCTCGTGGGCAAAGTCGCCCCGGTTCGTAAACTCGAAAGCGCGAACACCGCCTTCGTAGCACGCTTTGACGACCTCTTTAGCCACCGTTGCGTCTTTGTGGTAGAACACCGGAACCATGCCGGTGCTACCCATCTTGCTTAATACTGCTATCTTATCAAACTTAGCCATCTGTATTTTTAATTTGTCAATTGTCCATTCTTACCGTTGCACCCTTCCGCTTGCGTCGCCCCCTGTCAGCGCTTCTACCTCCTCGGCAGAGACGAGGTTGAAGTCGCCGTTGATGGTGTGCTTCAGCGCCGAGGCAGCTACGGCAAACTCGAGTGCTGCGCCTTGGTTGGGTTTGGTGAGCAAGCCGTGTATAATACCGCCTGCGAACGAATCGCCTCCGCCTACGCGGTCGACGATGGGGTTGATGTCGTAGCGCTTCGATTCGTAGAACTCTTCGCCGTTGTAGATCATGGCTTTCCAGCCGTTGTGTGTAGCCGAATAGGATTCGCGCAAGGTAGAGACTACGTATTTGAATCCGAACTCTTTAGCCATGGTGCGGAAGATACCTTTGTATCCTTCGGCATCGGTCTTGCCGCCGGTTACGTCGGCATCGGGTTTGAAGCCCAAGCAAAGCTCGGCATCTTCTTCGTTGCCGATGCACACGTCGACATATTGCATGAGTGGTCGCATGATAGACCGGGCTTTCTCTTTTGTCCATAGCTTTTTGCGGAAGTTGAGATCGACCGAAACCACAACGCCGTGACGCTTGGCAGCTTCGCAAGCCAGACGTGTCAGCTCGGCAGCTCCGTCGGAGATGGCAGGTGTGATGCCCGACCAGTGGAACCAGTCGGCGCCTTGCATGATGGTGTCGAAGTCGAAGTCGGCTGCCGTAGCCTCGGCTATGGCAGAGTGGGCACGGTCGTAGATCACCTTGCTGGGACGCATGGATGCACCGGTTTCGAGGTAGTAAATGCCTACACGGTCGCCGCCGCGGGCAATGTAGTCGGTTTGTACGCCATACTTGCGAAGTGCATTTACTGCCGACTGTCCAATCTCGTGTTTCGGCAGCTTGGTTACAAAATAGGCGTTGTGTCCGTAGTTGGCGCAACTCACGGCTACGTTGGCTTCTCCGCCGCCGTATACCACGTCGAAAGCATCCGACTGGACGAAACGGGTGTTGCCCGGCGTTGAGAGTCTTAACATAATCTCACCTAATGTAACTACTTTCTTTCCCATAATGAGTATGATTTTGAATTGGTAATATTTTTAATTTATGATTGCTTCTGCCCGAAAACAGCACAAATGCTTGATAGTATGAAGTGTTAGCTCCGAACAACTCCTTACTTCACTGCTTTCGTGCGCGGGCACAAAGATACTACTATTTTTGTAATTGCAAGAATTGTTCTATTTTTGTGCATTGAAAGAGCAATAGAAAGCAATGAATACACACGAGCGAATACGTATCAAAGACATTGCCCGCATGGCGGAGGTGTCGGTAGGAACCGTTGACAGGGTGATACACGGGCGCAGCGGTGTGTCCGAAGTGAGTAAGAAGCGGGTGGAGGAGATTCTGAGACAACTCGATTATCAGCCCAACATGTATGCCAGCGCCTTGGCTACCAATAAGAGGTATGCCTTCTTCTGCCTGCTGCCGCAACACGAACCCGGCGAGTACTGGACGGCGGTAGAAGACGGCATCGGGCATGCTTTGGATACGTATACCGACTTTAACATCCACGTGCACCGGTCGTACTACGACCCATACAACTACGAGGCGTTCGTGAATGCTTCGCGCAGCATCCTCGCAGCGCAACCCGACGGGGTGTTGCTGGCGCCTACCATTCCGCACTACACACTGGCTCTTACTGCCGAGTTGGCGCGTCGCTCTATACCATATATATATATAGACTCGAATATATGCGAACAGCCTGCCCTCTCTTTCTTTGGACAGGATTCGCACCGAAGCGGGCACTTTGCTGCACGCATGATGCTGTTGTTGTCGCAAAGGGCTGATGAGATAGTGATCTTCCGCCAGATTAATCGAGGCATATTAGGCTCGAATCAGCAGGAACGACGCGAGGTGGGTTTTCGCGACTATATGCAACAGCACCACCCGAACTGCCGCATCATGGAGCTGAACTTGCACGTAGAGAACGGCTTCGACGATCCGTATATGTTAGACCACTTCTTTGCGGCACATCCGCACGTGCACAACGGCATCACTTTCAACTCGAAAGCCTATATCGTGGGCGAATACCTGTTCGACCGGCAACGAACAGACTTCAACCTGATGGGCTACGACCTGCTGGAGCGCAATGTGCGGTGCCTGCGACAGGGAAGCATCGCCTTCCTCATCGCCCAGCAACCCGAACGACAAGGCTTCAATGCGGTACGAACCTTGTGCGAACATCTCATCTTTAAGCGCGAAGTGATTGCCGAGAACTTCATGCCGATAGATCTATTGACGAAGGAGAATATAGACTTTTATAAGAACTGACAACTCTCAAGTTAAAAAGTGGAAACGAAGTACTTAAAAATCAATCCTGCCGACAATGTCGCTGTGGCTATTGTGCCGCTCGAAGCAGGTGAACGGATCTCTGTTGACGGAGTTACTCTCGCCTTGTGCGAGGCGATTCCTGCCGGACATAAATTCTCTTTGAAGGCATTTGCCGGGGGCGAAGATGTCGTGAAATACGGCTATCCCATCGGACACGCTGTGCAAGCCGTTCCGGCAGGTAGTTGGATGAACGAACAGCGCATCAAAACCAATCTGGCAGGCTTGCTGGAGTACACATACCATCCGGTGACGGTCGATCTGAACATTCCGAACGTTTCTCGGACCTTCAAGGGATATCGGCGTAAGAACGGGGATGTGGGCATTCGCAACGAAGTGTGGGTGATCCCTACGGTGGGGTGTGTGAACGGCATCGTCAACCGGTTGGCTGAAGGGCTGCGCCGCGAAACGGGTGGCAAAGGGGTGGATGGCATTGCTGCTTATACACACAACTATGGCTGTTCGCAGTTGGGCGACGACCACGAGAACACCAAGAAGATATTGCGCGACATGGTGTTGCATCCCAATGCCGGCGCCGTGCTGGTGGTGGGCTTGGGATGCGAAAACAACCAGCCCGATGTGTTCAGGCAGTTCTTAGGCGACTATGACGAGAGTCGTGTGAAGTTTATGGTGACGCAAGAGGTGGGCGATGAATACGAAGAGGGGATGGCGCTGCTGCGCGAACTCTATCGACTGGCATCTCAAGATGAGCGGGTAGATGTACCGCTGGGCGAGCTGCGCGTGGGATTGAAGTGCGGAGGCTCCGACGGCTTCTCCGGAATCACTGCCAACCCGTTGCTGGGCATGTTCTCTGACTTCCTCATCGCTCAGGGCGGCACCAGCGTCTTGACCGAGGTGCCCGAGATGTTTGGTGCCGAAACCATCTTGATGAATCGTTGCCGTACACCGCAACTGTTTGAGCAGACGGTACAGCTGATCAATGACTTTAAGGAGTACTTTCTCTCGCACGGTGAGCCGGTAGGCGAGAATCCGTCGCCGGGCAACAAAGCCGGCGGCATCTCTACGCTCGAAGACAAAGCGTTGGGTTGTACACAAAAATGCGGAAAAAGCTATGTAGAAGGGGTATTGTCGTATGGCGAACGCCTCAAGGTAAAAGGATTGAATCTGCTGTCGGCGCCCGGAAACGATCTGGTAGCGGCTACCGCGCTGGCATCGTGTGGCTGCCACATTGTGCTCTTCACCACCGGACGGGGAACTCCTTTCGGCACTTATGTGCCTACCCTGAAGGTCTCGACCAACTCTGCACTGGCGAAGAATAAACCGGGCTGGATAGATTTCAATGCCGGCGTCATTGTAGAGGGCGAACCCATGACCGCCACACTCGAACGGTTTATCGACTATATCGTCCGTGTAGCAAGCGGCGAGCCGGTCAACAACGAGAAAAGAGATTATAAAGAGGTCGCAATTTTTAAGACGGGAGTGACGCTTTGATTGGTCAACAAGGCAACCGCCTCCCCTCTCATGTGGCTAATTAGCCACATGAGAGGGGAGGCGGTTGCCTTGAATGTCAATTCAAAGACTTATTTCTTCTTCAGCGGTACCGAGAAGTAGAAGGTAGAGCCTTGTCCTTCTGAGGAGGTGAACCAGAGTTTGCCTCCGTTGCGTGCTGCGAAATCTTGGCAGAGCAGCAATCCCAATCCGGAGCCTTCTTCGTTGTTCGTGCCGAAGGTGCTGAAGTGCGTGTCGGTGTGTAGCAGTTTCTTTTGTCCCTCTTCGCTGATGCCGCATCCGTGGTCTTGTACGCTGACTACTGCCATTCCGTCTTTCTCTTCCATTCTGACGTTGATGTCTGTTCCTTCGTTGCTGAACTTAATGGCATTGCTCAGCAGGTTGCGCGCTACGGTTTTGAGCATGTCGACGTCGGCAGATGCAGGCAATTTGGCAGGTTTGGTTACTTGTATGTTGATCTTCTTCAGTCCGGCGACAATGTTGAACATATCTACTACGCTGTCTACGGTTTCTACTACGTCGATGTCCTGATATACCGTGTTGAGTTTGCCGATCTGACTCTTCGTCCATTTGAGCAGATTATCGAGCAGGGCAAACACATCTTCGGTCGTTTGGTTGGCCATTGTGAGCAGTTCGTGCATCTCTGCGCCTATCTTTTCGGGCGGCAGATTGAGGATAAGCATGTTCAGTACCATCTTGATGCTTCCCATGGGGGAGCGTAGGTCGTGTGCGATGACCGAGTAGAGCTTGTCGCGTCCGGAGATGGTGCGTTGCAGTTCAACCGTTTTGTTCATGATGATACGTTTGGCAGCTACCAGTGAAATCTGGTGTGTCACTCGGATAATCAGCTCCTCCTTGTTGAATGGTTTGGAGATGAAGTCGTTGGCTCCCGATTGAAATCCTTTCACGATGTCTGTTGTACTGTTGAGCGCAGTTAAGAAGATGATAGGAATTTCGGCAGTGTCGGCATTGGCTTTGAGCTTTTCTGCCACTTCGAAACCGCTCAGTCCGGGCATCATGACATCCAGTAAAATTAAGTCGGGTTTTACCGGTGCGTTGGCAATGTGGTCTAAGGCTTGCTGACCGTTGTTTGCCGTCGCAATGCCAAATTTCTCGTTGGTTAGAAGTACCTTCAACAACAACACGTTAGACATGACGTCGTCAACGATGAGTATTTTATACTCTGAAGGATTAATTTCCATATTCATGATTCTATTATTTTATCCCTTTTTAATGCTTAACTTATTCTCTGATGCTTATCTTTTATCTCAAATACGATAATCTTTAAAGTATTCCAGCATGCGATGCAGTCCTTCGTCTAATTCGATAACCGGTTCCCAATGCAGCATCTTTTTTGCCAGCGTGATGTCGGGTTTGCGCTGTTTGGGGTCATCGTGGGGCAATGCTTCAAAAACGATTTTTGAATGCGATTCGCTCAGGGCTATCACTTTCTCTGCCAGTTCGCGGATGGTAAATTCGTGCGGGTTGCCGATGTTGACCGGTCCGGTAAAGGTGTCGTCCGAATCCATCATCCGTATCATTCCCTCTATCAAGTCGTCGATGTATTGAAAACTGCGTGTTTGTTGCCCGGTTCCGTAGATGGTGATATTTCGGTTTTGCAAAGCTTGCACCACGAAGTTTGATACGACACGTCCGTCGTCGGGCAACATTCGCGGACCATACGTATTAAAGATGCGGATGATCTTTATTCGGATGTGGTTCTGCCGGTGATAGTCCATAAACAGCGTTTCGGCGCATCGCTTGCCTTCGTCGTAGCAAGAGCGAATGCCTATCGGGTTGACGTTTCCCCAATACGATTCGGCTTGTGGATGTACGGCGGGGTCGCCGTATATTTCGCTGGTCGATGCCTGCATAATCTTGGCGCCTGTTCGTTTGGCAAGCCCCAACATATTGATACATCCCAGCACCGATGTCTTGATGGTTTTGATGGCGTCGAACTGGTAGTGTATCGGCGAAGCCGGGCATGCTAAGTTGTAAATCTCATCTAACCCTTCCCGATGATAAGGCATCTCAATGTCGTGGTGCACAAACTCAAAGTTTGGATTGTTCTTCAGGTGCATGATATTCATTCTTGTTCCTGTAAACAAGTTATCCAAACAAATGACATAGTGTCCTTCATTTATTAGTCTCGTACATAGGTGTGAACCTATAAAACCAGCACCTCCGGTTACTAATACTGTCTTCATCCGACTTCTTTATATGTATAAAAAATGGCAAAGTTTTATGATTTGCTTCGTCTATTGTTCGCAAAATTAGTTGGTTTAGATAAGTTATGCAAGTTTATGGCAAGTTTTTTTTATTGATTGAACTTTAAAATAGTAAATTTGAAGGTTAACCGTTGAAAACTTGTTCGCATTTTTAAAATTCGCTGGTGAAGTGGAACTTGATATGTTTGAAATCTGTCTGCGCCATTTGCAAGACGTATCCGCTGTCGGCAAGAAACACATCGCGTCCGTCGCGGTCTTTTGCCATGTATTGATACTTCCGTTTTTTGAATGCTTCCAGCTCGGCGGCATTGTCGCTCTCTATCCAGCATGCTTTGTAGAGGTTGAGCGGTTCCCACCGACACGAGGCGTTGTACTCGTTGAGCAACCTGTATTGGATGACTTCGAATTGCAGTTGTCCTACGGTGCCTATGATTTTCCGTCCGTTGAACTGGTTGACAAAGAGCTGCGCCACTCCTTCGTCCATCAGCTGGTCGATGCCTTTGGCGAGTTGCTTTTGTCTCATGGGGTCGGCGTTCTCGATGTATTTGAACATTTCGGGCGAGAAACTGGGCAGTCCGCGGAAGTGCAACATTTCTCCTTCGGTTAGCGTATCGCCGATTTTGAAGCTGCCGTTGTCGGGTAGTCCGATGATGTCGCCTGCCCATGCCTCTTCGATGGTGGTTTTGCGCTGTGCCATGAACTGTGTGGGCGATGAGAAGCGCATGGTTTTACCCGATCTGACGTGCAGGTAGGGCGCATTGCGCACAAACTTGCCCGAACAGATTTTGCAGAAGGCGATGCACGAACGGTGATTGGGGTCGATATTGGCAGTGATCTTGAACACGAAGCCGGCAAACTTCGGCTCTTCGGGGTAGACCATGCGTTCGATGGCTTGCACCGGGCAGGGGGAGGGGGCAATCTCGACGAAGCAATTCAACAGCTCCTGCACACCGAAGTTGTTGAGCGCTGACCCGAAAAAGACGGGAGCCAGCTTGCCATCCAGATAGTTTTGCCGGTCAAAGGCAGGGTAGACGCCTTCGATCAGTTCGAGGTCGGCGCGCAGCTTCTCTGCCAGCGTCTCGCCGATATGCCGGTCTAACTGTTCGGAATGAAGATCTACCTCTACTTTTTCGGTGACGATCTGTTTGGAGGGTTGAAACAAGTTGAGGTTTTGTTCGTAGATGTTGTAAACACCTTTGAAGCGAGCACCCTGCTCGATAGGCCACGACAAGGGACGCACGTCGACCAGCAACTCTTCTTCCAGCTCGTCGAGCAGGTCGAACGGGTCTTTCCCTTCGCGGTCCATTTTGTTGACGAAGATAATAACGGGGGTGTTGCGCATGCGGCACACCTCCATCAGCTTGCGGGTTTGGGTTTCTACTCCTTTGGCGCCGTCAATGACGATGATGACGCTGTCTACTGCAGTCAGCGTGCGGTAGGTATCTTCGGCAAAGTCTTGGTGACCGGGCGTATCGAGGATGTTAATTTTATAGTCGTGATACTCGAACTCCATCACCGAGGTAGTGACCGAGATACCGCGTTGTTTCTCTATGTCCATCCAGTCGGAGGTGGCAGTTTTTCTTATCTTGTTGCTCTTGACGGCGCCGGCAACTTGTATCTGCCCGCCGAAGAGCAACAGTTTCTCTGTGAGCGATGTTTTACCTGCATCCGGGTGGGCAACGATGGCGAAGGTTCGTCTGGTTTCTATGTTCCGTTCTGTCTCCTTCATTCTCAATTTTCAATTTTCAATTTCTCCAAGCATTTCTCCAGTGCCTCTTCCCAGTGAGGTATTTCTATATGGAAGGTTTGCTTGATTTTGGTTTTATCGAGTACCGAGTAGGCAGGACGTGGTGCTTTGGCAGGATATTCGTTGGTGTGCAGCGGCTTTACGCGGCAGTTGGTGATGCCTGCCAGGCGATGTATGGCGAGGGTAAAGTCGTACCACGAGCATACCCCTTCGTTGCTGAAGTGGTAGATACCGGGTACGATGCCTTGTTCGATGGCTGTGTAGATAGCTCTTGCCAGGTCGGCAGCATACGTGGGGGTACCTATCTGGTCGAAGACTACACCCATTGCGTCGCGTTCGCGTCCCAGTCGCAGCATGGTTTTCACGAAGTTGTTGCCGTAGCCCGAGTAGAGCCAGGCGGTGCGGATAATCATGGCACGGGTGCACTGTTCCATCACGGCTTGTTCGCCATCGCGCTTGGTGATGCCGTATACCGAGTTCGGGCAGGTAGGCTGCTCTTCGGTATAGGGCAGGTGGGCGGTTCCGTCGAACACATAGTCGGTCGAGACATGAATCAAGCCGGCACCTGCTGCCTCGGCGGCGCGTGCCAGGATGCCCGGCGCCTCGGCATTAAGCCGGCGGCATATCGGCTCGTTCTCTTCGGCTTTGTCTACGGCAGTGTAGGCGGCGCAGTTTACTATCATCTCTATCCGGTGTGTTTTGACGAAGCTGTCGACGGCTTCTTCATCGCAGATATCTAACTCTTGCACATCTGTATAATAATAGGTGTGCTGCGGGTGTGCTTGCGCAAGTACACGCATCTCGTTGCCAAGTTGTCCGTTGGCTCCGGTCAGTAAGATTTTCATGACTAAATATTGAGTATGTTATTTTTGATCAGAATACGTATCGGCTTCAGTACAACGATTCTCCCATCAGTGTGAAGATAAAACCGAGTATCGACACGATGATGACAATGCTTCCGATGATTCGGTTCAGTATCCAAATGCCGCGCAGATTGAACTGCGTGCGCACCTTATTGACGAAGTAGGTGATGCCAAACCACCATAACAACGCTCCCAATGCAATGGATACATAGCCCAGCATGGCTTCGGACAGCAACACCCTCTCGCTGATAAAGGCAAAACGGGCAAACAAACCGATGAAGAGGAATATTATCAACGGATTGGACAGGGTCACGACAAAGGCAGTAACGAAATTGTGCAGATAGGTGCCTTTGTTGGGTGAGACGGGACGAATGGAGCGGACAGGATTGCTGCGGAAGGTGTAGATGCCGAATGCCAGCAACATCACGCTGCCCAATAGTTGCAGCCAATAGATGTTTTTATTCACATAGTCGAATACAAAACTCATACCGTAGCCGGTGAGCAGGGCATAGGCTATGTCACTCAGAGAGGCTCCTAATCCGGTGACGAACCCATACCAACGTCCTTTGTTCAATGTTCGCTGGATGCACAGTATACCGACAGGTCCTAGTGGCGCCGATACCACTACTCCGATAATTATTCCTTTCCACAAGATGCTCAATATGGTTTCGATATGAATCATGGCGCAAATATCGTGTTTTTTTGTAATATGACGAAATATGGTATGAAAAAAGCGCGATAGGGATTCGCATCATCAGACTACCCGACGACGAAACCGGCAAGCATGTATATAATGTAATAGAAGATTGTCACTTCTCCGTTTTCTCTTGTTGCTGTTGGGGCTTCTTCTCCTTCTTGGCAAGCATGATGACGGTGTAGACATACTCCGTCATCCATTGTTCGGAATAACCCAGCCGCTCCTTGTATTGACGCACGGCGGCGGCGGTTTTGTGTACATCGTCTTTTTTCCATACGGTTTTGGTGCATACGTCGTGTATGCTTTTCTCAATCATGGAGCGCAAGGCATTTTTGAAGATGGAGGGTACGCGAAACTTCCATTGCATGAGGTTGCTCATCAGCATGATAAGATCTTGCACAAATCCCTGATACATGTATAGGTATGATTGTACATCGTTTTGCGTGCGGCAATGTTTTTTGATGGAGGTATCTATCTCCTTGAAGAAGTTGTCGCTCAGCCCGTAGTCTTGTATCAGCATCTTGCGCGAAGCCGCTTTTTCGCCTTCGCCCAATCGTCCTCCTTGTGTAGGGATTTTGAAGAGGCGCTTGAAGTTGGCTACGTCGGGTACGAAGCGAATGTTGGTGATACCTAATTTGGAAGCGATGACTGCCTGAAAGTAGACGCGGGTCAGCGAGGCGAAATCCTCAACGTTTTTCGACGAGACAGTGTCGGAGTTCTTATTAAACAGTTTGGCGAATATACCCATGGTGTTTCAATATTTGCTATTTATTGTTTTACGGTTTATAGTTTGACGGGCGCAAAGGTAATCATTTCGTAATGACTACCAGCATTCCAGTTCATTTTCTATATCGGGGAATGTTGTTTTGGAGAATACCGGCTCTTTGATGCCTGCGCGCTTCTGGTTGCGGTAGTCGTGTAGTAACCTGAAGGCATATTTTCCCAAGAACAGAATGGCTATCAGGTTACACAATGCCATCAGTCCCATGGTGACATCTGCCAGATTCCAAGCGGTTTCGAGGGTCGACAGTGCTCCGAACATCACCATGCCGCCCACCAACAGTCGGTAGAGCACGATCGCCTCGCGCCGACGCGTCAGGTAGCGCACATTGGCTTCTCCATAGTAGTAGTTGCCCAAGATGCTGCTGAACGCAAAAAAGAACAAGGTGACGGCAACAAAGATGCTGCCCGACGAGCCTATAACGTTGGTCAGCGCCTGCTGCGTGAGTTGTACGCCATTGGTAGAGCCATCCAGCGGAGTACCGCTACACAGAATGATGAAGGCGGTACACGAACAGATGAGTAGCGTGTCGGTGAATACCCCCAGCGCCTGAATCAGTCCTTGCTTTACCGGATGAGTGGTGTAGGCAGTTGCAGCCACGTTGGGCGCCGACCCCATACCGGCTTCGTTGCTGAACAGTCCGCGTTTGATGCCTTGCATAAGCGCCACACCTATCCCGCCGCCCAATGCCTGTTGCCAGCCGAAGGCATGTCCCACAATCAGTTCGAGCACCCGCGGTAGTTGCGTAATGTTCATCGCTACAATGATCAACGCCAGCAGAATATATCCCAATGCCATGACCGGTACGATGATGCTGCTCACCTTAGCGATGCGTTGTACTCCGCCGAAGATGATCAGCAGGGTGAGCAACGTGATGATAGCGCCCACTATAACGTGGTTGAACCCGAAAGCATGCTCGAAGGCGGCGCAGATGGTGTTGCTCTGTACCGAGTTGAATGCGAACCCAAACGTGATGGTGATCAGGACGGCAAACAGCGCACCCATCCACGGCTGCTTTAATCCGCGACGCATGTAGTAGGCAGGACCGCCGATAAACGAATCCTTGCTTTTTATTTTATACAGCTGGGCAAGGGTCGATTCGACAAACGCACTGGCTGAACCAAGCAGTGCAATGATCCACATCCAGAAGATGGCGCCCGGACCGCCTACGGCAATGGCCGTAGCTACCCCTGCCAGATTGCCCGTGCCTACGCGGCTGGCTATGGAGATGGCAAAAGCCTGAAACGACGAGATGTGTCTGCCCTCGGATTTGCCTGCCGATTCGCCCAGCAGGCGCACCATCTCGCCTATCATGCGAAACTGTACGAAGCCTGTTTTTACGGTAAACCACACAGCGCAACCCAGTAGAAGCGCTATCAAAATGTAAGTCCACAGAATGTCGTTGATGAAGCTGATCATATTCATGTTCCTAAGTTCTTTAATTTTCCAAGATTGATGGCTGCAAAAGTAGGAGTAAAAGGTTAAAATGGTTGTTATTCTCTTCTTTTTTTTAATGATAGATAAAAAAAAGTTGTTGATATGCTCGCTATTAGATAGAAAGAGTGTATTTTTGCCGCGGATTATTAATAACACATATTTAACAGTAAAGAGTATGAAAGAACTAGTAGAAAAGATTGCAGGATTGTATGCAGATTTTGCAAAAGATGCTAATGCGCAAGTTATGAATGGTAACAAGGCAGCAGGCACGCGTGCTCGTAAGGCTTCACTGGCTATCGAAAAGGCTATGAAAGAATTCCGTAAGGTTTCTGTAGATGCTGCCCGACCGGAGTAAAGAAGCAGCGTAAGGTAAAAGAGTGGCGAGAAATCGGAGGTTTAGCCTTGGTTTCCCGCCATTTTTTACGCTATACTATTTGTTGCTTTATACAATGCCTTCATGAACGAGCAGGTTCTGAATAAACTAAAGATACTTACCGATGCTGCCAAGTACGATGTGTCGTGCTCGAGTAGCGGTACGGTGCGTCGCAATCAGCCCGGCGGACTGGGCAATACCGTGGGCGGGTGGGGGATATGCCACAGCTTTGCCGACGACGGACGGTGCATCTCTCTGCTCAAGATTATGCTGACCAACTATTGTATTTACGACTGTGCTTATTGTGTGAACAGGCGTAGCAATGATCTGCCTCGCGCCACACTGTCGGTGAGCGAGGTCGTCGAACTCACCTTGGAGTTTTACCGCCGTAACTATATCGAAGGCTTGTTCCTTAGTTCGGGTGTGGTACGTAACCCCGATTATACCATGGAGCGGCTGGCACGTGTAGCCAAGGAATTGCGTGTTGCCCGTTTCAACGGCTATATACATCTGAAAACCATTCCCGGAGCCAGCGCAGAGTTGCTGGCTGAAGCGGGTAGCTATGCCGACAGACTCAGTGTGAACGTAGAGATTGCCAAGGAGGCAAACCTCAAACTGCTGGCACCCGAGAAGAATCACAAGAGTGTGTATGCTCCCATGCGATACATTCAGCAAAGCGTAACCGAAAACATCGAGGAACGAAAGAAATACAGGTACGCCCCTCGTTTTGCGCCTGCCGGACAGAGCACGCAGATGATCGTCGGAGCAACGTCCGAATCCGATAAAGAGATACTCACCCTGTCGTCGGCGCTCTATCGCGGGTCGTCTATGAGGCGGGTCTACTATTCGGGTTATGTGGCTGTCAATACCTACGACAGTCGGTTGCCGGCACTCAAACAGCCACCCTTGGTGCGCGAGAACCGGCTCTATCAAGCCGACTGGTTGATGCGCTTCTATCACTTCACGGTCGATGAAATTGTAGACGATGCCTATCCCGACCTCGACTTGGAGGTAGATCCCAAGCTGGCATGGGCGTTGCGACACCCCGAATGTTTCCCCGTCGATGTCAATCGCGCCGATTATGAGATGATCTTGCGCGTACCGGGCATTGGCGTGAAGTCGGCAAGATTGATCATCGCCTCCCGCCGCTTCGCCCAATTGGGTAGTTACGAGTTGAAAAAGATGGGGGTTGTCATGAAGAAAGCGCAATACTTCATGGCTTGCAACGAGCTGCCTGCCGGCACGATCAACGAGTTGTCGCCACAAACGGTGCGTAACCTTTTGATTAAGAAGCGGGGCAGACAGACAGATGAACGGCAGTTGACACTTGAGTTCAGTTGACACGAACGCGCCGACTTGGTTATGAAAGAGGATAGTCATAATAGATTTTGATGCGGTTGCTCTGAATTTTCAATTCCCGGTTCTCAATTCTCAATTGATTTTTCGTACCTTTGCCGCCAATCTATGTAAATATGGAAAAGGACTCACACATAATATTCGATCCCCGAGTAATAGAGTTTGTTACCGTATCGGCAGAGTTTTGCCGATTCCTCGAACAAGTGGAAGATATGAAACGCGATGCGTTTGTCGAAACCTCTTTGAAGCTGCTTCCGTTACTCTACCTGAAAGCTCTGTTATTGCCTCCCCTTGAGGTGACGGGCGATGATGCCCCCGAAAACTACGTAACGGAAGAGATTTACGAAATACTGCGTATGAACTTGGCGAATCTGTTGGCAGAACGCGACGACTACCTGGACGTGTTCGTTAAAGATATGATGTATAGCGATCAGCCTATAGGAAAGAACATCTCCGAAGATCTGGCGGATATCTATCAGTCGGTGAAAGACTTTGTGTTTGTCTTTCAGTTGGGATTACCCGAAACCATGCACGATGCTGCGGCGCTCTGCCAGGCGCAGTTCAGCGAGTATTGGGGACAAATATTGGTCAACACGCTGCGTGCACTGCACGAAGTGTGTTACGACACAAATAAATCACACGAATAAATATTATGGTATTACAAGGAACAATCGAAAAAAAATCTATTCAAAACATGCCCGGTGCCGTCTTCCCCGGTAAAATCTATTTGGTTACCACGCCGCTCGAAGCAGATAGGGCGGTGGCTTATTTGAAAACGTGTCGACTGCTGGGTATCGATAGCGAAACACGACCCGCGTTTAGTCGCGGACAAATGTTTAAGGTAGCGTTGCTGCAAGTGGCTACCAATGAGCATTGCTACCTCTTCAGATTAAATCTTACCGGACTAACCCTTTCCATTATCTCTTTGCTCGAATCGTCCGAAGTAACCAAGGTGGGACTTTCGCTACGCGACGATTTCCTGATGCTGCACAAGCGTGCACCCTTTACGCAACGCGCATGTATCGACTTGCAAGATTATGTGCGCGGCTTCGGCATCGAGGAGAAGAGCCTGCAAAAGATTTACGGCATCTTGTTCGGACAGAAGATTTCCAAGTCGCAACGGCTCACAAACTGGGAGGCGGAGCAGCTCACCGAATCGCAACAGCTCTATGCCGCTACCGATGCATGGGCATGCCTGAATATCTATCAACGTTTACAAGAATTGAGAAAGAATGATTGTCTATCTTAAACCCGGCAAGGAGGAATCGCTGAAGCGCTTTCACCCGTGGGTCTTCTCGGGAGCTATTGCACGCATCGACGGCAAGCCCGAAGAGGGCGAACTGGTCGACATCTACACTTCGCACAAAGAGTTTATTGCCAAAGGACACTTTCAGATAGGAAGCATTGCCGTGCGCGTGCTCTCTTTCGAGCGCGACGAGGCGATCGATCGCGACTTCTGGCGCCGACGTCTGCAGTTGGCATACCGGATGCGTTGCGGCATCGGACTGACCCATCTCAGCGATCATAACACCTATCGGTTGGTGCACGGCGAAGGCGATAATCTGCCCGGACTGATCATCGACATCTATGCCCGCACGGCTGTGATGCAGGCTCACTCGGTAGGTATGCATTTGTGTCGCATGAAGATTGCCGAAGCGTTGTGCGAGGTAATGGGCGACCGGATAGACAATATCTATTATAAATCGGAAACGACCTTGCCTTTCAAAGCCGATCTCTATCCCGAAAACGGCTTCTTGCGAGGGGGAAGCATCGACAATGTGGCGCTGGAGTATGGATTGAAGTTCCATATCGACTGGCTCAAAGGGCAGAAGACCGGGTTCTTTATCGACCAGCGCGAAAACCGCGCCCTGCTGGAGCGTTACGCTCATGGGCGCACGGTACTGAACATGTTCTGCTATACCGGCGGCTTCTCGGTCTATGCCATGCGCGGCAATGCCCGGCAAGTACATTCGGTCGACAGCTCTGCCAAAGCCATCGACCTGACCAATAAGAATGTGGCGCTGAACTTCCTTGGCGACAACCGACACGAGGCTTTTGTCGAGGATGCGTTTAAATATTTGGATACGATCGACGACCGTTACGACCTGATTGTGCTCGACCCGCCGGCTTTTGCCAAACATCGCGATGCGTTGCGCAATGCTTTGCAGGGCTATCGGAAGCTCAACGTCAAAGCGTTCGAGAAGATTCGATCGGGCGGAATACTCTTTACTTTCTCATGCTCGCAGGCAGTGAGTCGCGAAACGTTTCGCACAGCAGTGTTTACAGCTGCTGCCATCTCGGGGCGTAGCGTACGCATCTTGCATCAACTCACGCAACCTGCCGATCATCCTGTGAATATCTATCACCCCGAAGGCGAGTACTTGAAGGGATTAGTGCTCTACGTAGAGTAGAGTAGAGTTAAGTCCCATCTTCTGTGCCTGCGTCATCATGAAGCGGCGGGCAGCGTCGTGCTCGTTGGGTATTACTCCGTCGAGAATGGCATCTTTGATGGCGCTTTTGAGCTGTCCTACCTCCCTTCCGGGCTGCAGGCCGAAGGTTTTCATGATCTCTTCGCCATCGACGGGGGGCTGGAAGTTGCGAATGCGGTCGCGTTCTTCCAAGTCTTTCAGTTTCTGTCGTACCAATTGGAAATTCTTCAGAAAGCGCTGTTTGCGTTCCGAGTTGCGCGAGGTGATGTCGGCTTCGCACAGGGTCATGAGGTCGTCGATGTCGTCGCCGGCTTCGAAGAGCAGTCGTCGCACAGCCGAATCGGTCACCTCCTCGTCGGCTATTGTGATGGGTCGCATGTGCAGCGATACCAATTTTTGTACATACTTCATCTTCTCGTTCATGGGTAGCTTGAGGCTGCGGAAAATCACGGGTACCATCTTCTCGCCGATGAAGTTGTGGTTGTGAAAGGTCCATCCCTGCTTGGGTTCCCACCGCTTGGTGGCAGGCTTGGCAATATCGTGCAGCAGGGCAGCCCAGCGCAACCAAAGGTTGTCGGTGTGTCGGCTGATGTTGTCGAGCACTTCGAGCGTGTGGTAGAAATTGTCTTTGTGTGCCCGTCCGTTGCGTACCTCTACGCCTTGTAGCCTGACCAATTCGGGGAGAATCAAAGGCAGCAAACCCGATCGGTCGAGATCGATAAATCCTTTCGAGGGTATGGGCGCAAGGATGATTTTGTTCAACTCGTCGGCAATGCGTTCGCGCGAGATGATGTTGATGCGTTCGCGGTTGCGGCAGAGCGATTCGAAGGTGTCATCGTCGATGTAGAAGTTCAGTTGGGTGGCAAAGCGTATGCAGCGCATCATGCGCAGCGGGTCGTCGCTGAAGGTGATGTCGGGGTTGAGTGGGGTGCGTATGGTCTTTTCGCGCATGTCTTCCAGACCGTCGAAGGGGTCGACCAGTTCGCCGAAGCGTTTTCGGTTCAGGCATACCGCCAGCGCATTGATGGTGAAGTCGCGGCGATTCTGGTCGTCTTCCAAGGTGCCGTCTTCTACGATCGGTTTGCGCGAATCGTGTTGGTACGATTCTTTGCGGGCGCCGACAAACTCTATCTCAGTGTCGTGATACTTAACTTGTGCCGTACCGAAGGTTTTGAAGACACTCAAGTGTGCGCCGCTGCCCAACCGGCGGGCAAATGCTTCTGCCATGCCGATGCCGCTGCCCACTACTACCACATCAATGTCCTTGGATGGACGTGCCAAGAAAAGGTCGCGTACATATCCGCCTACCACGTAGCAATCTATTTGCAGCTCGTCGGCAGTGACCGACAATTGTTCAAATAGGGGGTGGTTGAAACGTTGTTTCAACTCGTCGGGGGTGAGTTCAATCATTATTTTCGTATATAAGGGGGGCAAAAGTACAAATTATTTCGGGTAATTGCTCTATCTTCACCCATTTACTAGGGCAACCGCATCAATTCTAATGCGATTAGCATTGCGGGCTGACAACACAAGATTCCCCGCTTGAGCAATACACGCGACTATATAGAGGAGATGCTGGCGATTAATTAACGGAGCAAACACTTTCTCCGTAGCGGGAACGCAATTTGTCCCGCGCGGGAAAATAATTTGTCCCGCTTGAGAAAAAAGATTGTCCCGCGCAGGACAATTTTTTATCTCAAGCGGGACTAAAATAAGTCGCACTTAGGAGCAAGGGATGCTTTATTAACGCCACTTCTTTATGACGCTTGTTTGCCAAGCGTATTGCGGAACTTGTTGGTCGTACACCGGTTCGTCGGCAATGCCTTCGCTACGAAATATTCGACGGATGGCTTCTTGCTCCTCGGGTGATATGAGACGCACCTTCTGTTTCCATCGATAAAAGGTCGCATTGTTGAAACGGTCGATGATTCGTTGCTTGACAACGAGTGCGGTACGATGCGGAAGGTTATCAAAAAGATGCGTAATACCCAGCGCAAAGTTCACCTTTTCGTGTGGGAAATAGGCGTCGCAATCGGCTGCCGTCCGCTTGGGATTGATGACGGTGATCGTCTCGCTGGTTTCTATTTCGTGTGCCGCCATGAGGTAACGCATGCATGTCCGGGCGCGTGAACAACCGTTGTTCAGACAAAAAATGAAGTTCCCGGGGATAATGCTGTAATCAAAATCTTCTTCCATAATAGGTATTTATTCAAAATCGGATGCAAAGGTAAAGAAAAAGAGAAATGCCTTTTGGCTTTGGCTAAGTTTTGTGGCTTTATCGCATATTATTCTTTATATTTGTGGCGGATTAAGCAATCAATAGAGCTTATGGAATTAAATAGAATAAAAGAGGTGCTTGAACAAAAGGGTATTAAGCAAACTTGGTTGGCAGAACAGTTGGGCAAAAGTTTCAGTATGGTAAATGCCTATGCGTGTAATCGCAAACAGCTGAGTTTGGAAATTCTTTATCAGATAGCAAGCATCTTAAAGGTAGATGTGAAAGAGTTGCTGTGCGACAATAAAGAAATAATATGAGTACGGAAAAGCAAATAGAAGACCGCTTTATTCAGAAGCTAATAGATTTGAAGTACACTTATCGGGAAGACATTCGGGATAAGGACGCCCTTGAACAAAATTTCAGGAAAAAGTTCGAGGCGTTGAACCGCGTGCATTTGTCCGATAATGAGTTTGAACGTTTGCGACAAGAGATTGTAGACCCCGATGTGTTTGCTTCTTCGAAAAGGCTGCGCGAGCGAAACACCTTTCAACGTGAAGATGGTACCCCTTTGCAATATACTTTGGTCAACACCAAGGAGTGGTGTAAAAACGAATATGAAGTAATCAATCAACTTCGCATCAACACCGGCAACAGCTTCCAACGGTACGATGTGATTCTGCTCATCAACGGACTGCCGGTGGTACAGGTGGAGCTAAAGTCTCTGGGGATAAGTTCACGACGCGCCATGCAACAGATTGTGGATTATAAGAAAGACCCCGGTAACGGATATACCAATACGTTGCTCTGTTTTATGCAGATATTTATTGTGAGCAATCAGACGAACACCTATTTCTTTGCCAACAATAACAACAAGCATTTCAGCTTCAATGCCAACGAGCAGTTTCTCCCCGTCTATCAATCGGCAGACAAAGAAAACAACAAAATCTCCAACTTGTATGACTTTTCGGACTGGTGTCTCGCCAAATGCAGACTGGGGCAGATGATTAGTCGGTACATGGTATTGGTAGCAAGCGAGCAGAAAATACTCATGATGCGTCCGTATCAAATATATGCAGTCAAGGCGATTGTGGATTGTATTCACGACAACAAAGGTAACGGCTACATCTGGCATACCACCGGAAGCGGCAAAACGTTGACTTCGTTCAAAGCGTCGACTTTGCTCAAAGACAATCCCGAGATAGACAAATGCTTCTTTGTGGTCGACCGCAAGGATTTGGACAGGCAGACGCGCGAAGAGTTCAATAAGTTTCAAGCGGGTTGTGTGGAAGAGAATACCCATACCGGAATGTTGGTAGAACGGATGCTCTCGGACAGCTATTCCGACAAGGTGATAGTTTGCACGATACAGAAGTTGGGATTGGCGCTCGACCCCAAGAGCAAACGGAGTTATAAGGAACGGTTGAAGCCGCTTAAAAACAAACGGATGGTTTTTATCTTCGACGAATGCCACCGCTCGCAGTTTGGCGACAACCACAAGGCGATTAAGTCATTCTTCCCCCATGCGCAACTGTTTGGCTTCACCGGTACGCCTATTTTTGAGCAGAACGCCATCTATACAACCATCGAGGGTGAAGAGGCTTCCCGCAAGACAACGGACGATATTTTTCAGCAGCGATTGCACGCTTATACGATTACCCATGCGATTGATGACCGGAATGTATTGCCTTTTCAAGTCAGTTACTATAAGCCGGAAGGCAAGGATCAGTCGAAAGCCGATGAGACCATTTCCAAACGTGCCGTCGTAGATGCCATCGTGCGCAAGCACGACAAGGCAACGAATCAGCGACGTTTCAACGCACTGTTTGCCACCGCTTCTATCAATGATGCCATTGCGTATTACCGGCTGTTTAAAGAGAAAAATGACGAGTTGCGCAACTCGGATGAAAGCGTTGAGCCCTTACACATCGCTTGCGTGTTTTCACCACCGGCGGAGGGAGACAAAGATATTCAGCAAATTCAGGAGGACTTGCCGCAAGAGAGATTAGACAATGAACAGGAACCTGACAAGAAGAAAGCGGCGATTCAGACTATTATAGCCGATTACAACCTGCAATATGGCACCAATCATTCGCTCGGCGAATTTGATTTGTATTATCAAGATATACAAAAGCGCATCAAAGACCAGCAGTACAGCAACGAAGATTATCCGCATAGCAATAAGATTGATATTACCATCGTGGTGGACATGTTGCTTACCGGCTTCGATTCTAAGTATCTCAACACGCTCTATGTCGACAAAAATCTGAAATATCACGGACTGATACAGGCTTTCTCACGTACCAATCGGGTGCTGAACAACTCGAAGCCGTTCGGCAACATATTGGATTTCAGACAACAACAGGCTGCTGTTGAGGAGGCGGTTGCCATGTTCTCAGGGAAAGCGGACAACGAGGTGGAAGATGCCAAGAAGATTTGGCTGGTGGATCCCGCCCCCAAGGTGATAGAGAAATACCAAGAGGCTGTGGAAAGCTTGGAAAACTTTATGGCGGCTCAAGGTTTGGACTGCTGTCCCGAGGAGGTGAACAACCTGAAGGGCGACGCGGCACGTGCCGGATTTATCGACGCTTTCAAGGAAGTGCAACGCCTGAAAGTGCAACTCGACCAATATACGGACATCACCGAAGAAGACAACGAACGAATAGAAGCGCTACTCCCCGAAGAACAGTTGAAATCTTTCCGCAGCGTTTATTTGGAAACGGCTAAAGCTTTGAAAGCAAAGCAAGATAAAGGGAGTGATAACGCATCGCCGGAAATTGAGCAATTGGATTTCGAGTTTGTGCTGTTTGCCTCTGCCATTATCGACTACGACTATATCATTGGACTGATGGCAAGATATACTCAGCCTGCAACGAAAGTCAAGATGAGTCGCGAGGAACTGATAAGCCTGCTTTATTCGACTTCCAACCTGCTGGATGAACGCGACGACATCAAGGAGTATATCAACACCTTGCAAGTGGGTAGTGGTATGTCCGAGAAAGAGATAAGCGATGGATATCAACAGTTCAAAGCCGAACGCTTTGAACGTGCTTTGGTAGAGATAGCAACCAAGTATGCCATAGAACCTGCTACGTTGAAAGCATTTGTCGGTCGTATCATGAACCGCATGATCTTCGATGGTGGCGAATTGACTGACTTGTTCGCTCCGCAGATGTTGGGTTGGAAAGCACGTATGCAAAAGGAGTTGGCGCTGATGGAGGCGCTGGTGCCGCTATTGAAACGTATGGCAGGCGGGAAAGAAATATCGGGATTGTCGGCGTATGAGAAATAAGGATATGGAAAAGAAAAGGTTAGTACCGAAGCTGAGATTCCCGGAATTTGAGGGGAATGGAGATTGGGAAGAAGAACTCTTTAATAGACTTTATTCATTCAAAGGTACAAATACATTTACTAGGGATGAGATGAATTGTGTTATTGGATCA
>JAISIN010000045.1 GCA_031262085.1 Prevotellaceae bacterium | reverse complement strand
AACGTAAAAGACTGTTTGGCAGGAGGATGAAACGATATTCAGCACGACGAAATGCCGCACAACCACCGTTGGACGCGCGGCTAACCACCGTTGGACGCGCGGTCAACCACCGTTGGACGACAATGATGAACCGACATGGACGACAATATCAGGGAACCTGCCGAGACAAGATAAGGAAGTTGTCGAAACAAGATAGTGAAGAAAGCAATTACCTTGCTGTATCTGGACAAACCTCGGCATCCCCACAACAGAAGTATTTGCTGACGGTAAAAGGTCTATCTGTGTATGTCCCGTCATTATTCGACCACGACACGGCAACTATTATGAAACTCTTGATACGATTCCCCTAAAAAATATTCGCCTGATAGTATGGCTGTTTGAGAAATATGGATTACCTTTGCGCCCTCATAATCAACTATTATAATTATTAAACAGTTATGTATTTAGATGCTGCTAAGAAGCAAGAAATCTTCGGCAAATACGGAAAGTCTAACACTGATACCGGCTCACCAGAGGCTCAGGTAGCATTGTTCTCCTACCGTATTGCCCGCCTGACTGAGCACATGAAGCTCAATCGGAAAGATTATAGTACTGAAAGAGCTTTGACCATGTTGGTAGGTAAGCGTCGTTCGTTGCTCAACTATTTGAAAGACCGCGACATCAACCGTTACCGCGCCATCGTAAAAGAGCTTGGATTGCGTAAGTAAGCTATTACTTCGCAGGTAATGAATGGAAGAAGAGGAAACCTCCCGTAATACGGACGGGTTTCTTCTTTTTTTTGTACCTTTACAATGGCAGATACCGACATCGATTTAAACAACTCTGAGTTTCAGAGTGTGCTGAAGTTAGTGCAGTACACCCGCCAATCGGTCTTTCTCACCGGCAAGGCGGGTACGGGCAAGTCTACCTTCCTGCACTATATTTGTGTGCACACCAAGAAGAAACATGTGGTGCTGGCGCCTACCGGCATTGCTGCCATCAACGCCGGCGGGAGCACGCTGCATAGCTTTTTCCGACTGCCCACCCGACCGATACCGCCCGATGACCCCGACCTGAGCTTGCAACGCGGACGCATTCACGATGTGTTCAAGTACAGCAAAGAGCAGCGGAAGCTCATCAAGGAGCTGGAGTTGATTATTATCGATGAAATATCGATGGTGCGTGCCGACATCATAGATGCTGTCGACCGTCTGCTGCGTGTCTACTCCAACAATCTGCGCGAGCCTTTCGGCGGGAAGCAATTGTTGCTCGTGGGCGACATCTATCAATTGGAACCGGTCGTGGCAGGCGACGAACGCGACATCTTGCGGCGTTTCTATCCTACCTCTATCCCTTACTTCTTTGCTGCCCGCGTGTTTGGAGAGATAGATCTCGTTTCCATCGAACTGCAAAAGGTGTATCGCCAAGCCGACCGCGTCTTTGTGGGCGTGCTCGACCGGATTCGCCGCAACAGCGTCACCGATGCCGACTTGTTGCTGCTCAACACCCGCTACGGTGCCGATATGGCAGCCGGCGGTAACGATATGTGCATCACCATTGCTCCCCGCCGCCATACCGTCGACAGCATCAATGAACGCCATCTTGCCAAGTTGCCGGGCGAAACCGTCACCTTTGCCGGAAAGATTACCGATAACTTCCCGCAGAAAAGTCTGCCTACCACCCTCGAACTCGAACTAAAGCCGGGGGCGCAAGTTATCTTTGTGAAGAACGATTTCGACCGCCGATGGGTAAACGGCACCATCGGCGTGGTGACCGGATTCGACGAGCACGACGAGGTGCTCTATATCCTTACCGACGACGGACACGAAGTAGATGTAACGCCCAACAGCTGGCGAAACATACGCTATCGTTACAACGAGAAAGAGCATAAGGTAGAAGAGGAGGTGTTAGGTACCTTCACCCAATTCCCCGTGAGGCTGGCATGGGCTATCACCGTCCACAAAAGTCAGGGACTGACATTCAGCCGGGTGATTATCGATTTTACCGGCGGCGTATTTGCCGGCGGACAGACCTACGTTGCGTTGAGCCGGTGCACCTCGTTAGAGGGTCTCTCGTTGAAGATGCCCGTCACCCGGTCGGACATCTTCGTGCGCGCCGAGGTGGTAAACTTCGCCGAACGATTTAATAACCCCCGAACCATCGACCGCGCCATGAAGGTGGCACAAGCCGATGTGGAATACGATGCTGCCGTCCGCGCCTTCGACAGCGGCGATTTCGGAGCGTTTCTGAAGCACTTCTTTGTCGCCATTCATGCCCGTTACGACATCGAAAGTCCCGTTGCACAACGCTTCATTCGCAAGAAACTCAACATCATCAACAAGCTGAAGCAGCAAAACGAATCGTTAAAAACGGAGATGCAACGACTGCAAGAGCGCTTGCGGGGGTATGCCCGTGAATACTATCAGTTGGGCAACGATTCCATTACCATGGCGCACGATAACCGTGCCGCCCTTGCCAACTACAACAAGGCGCTCGATCTCTATCCCGACTATGTGGATGCTTGGGTACGCAAAGGTGTTACCCTGATTGACGAGAACCGCCTCGTCGAGGCTGAAGAGTGCTTCACGCGGGCGATACGCATCAGCCCCCGCTCGTTCAAGGCGGTATATAATCGCGGAAAGCTCCGTCTGCAGCAAGACGACCTCGACGGAGCGCTTGCCGATTTCGACAAAGCCACCTCCCTCAACCCGCGTCATGCCAACGCGCACCAGCTCTTTGGCGATGTGTTGGTGCGCACCGGTAAAGAGATGGAAGCAGAGCTGCATTGGCGCATTGCCGAAGAGCTACGTAAGCGGTAGGTTGGTGATCCCCATTTTATTCATCAGGAAGCAGGCATTCATGTTTTGTGCAACGCCTTCGCGCAGGCGATAAGAGAAGGTAAGCTCATTGTTGGTGATGTCTGCCTCGAAGCAGTAATTGCGAATCTCGCCGGGGAAGGTGTTTGCCAACGTGCCCAGCATCAGGTCGTGGGTGGCAATAATGCCGTCGGCTTGCAGCGCCATGAATTGAGTGACGAGCGCCAACGACCCTTTCTGCTTGTCGACCGAGTTGGTGCCTTTCAAGATCTCGTCCAGAATGATGAAGAGTTCTTCGCCTGCCTGCAGCTTGTCGATAATCATCTTGAGGCGCTTCAGCTCGGCAAAGAAGTACGACTCGTTGTCGGTCAGCGAATCGCTCGTGCGCAGGCTGGTGACTAAGCGGGCAGGGTAAATCTCCATCCGTCGGGCACAGACCGGCGCACCCATGCACGCCAGCAGGTAGTTCACGCCAACGGTGCGCAGGTAGGTGCTTTTGCCTGCCATATTGGCTCCGGTGATGATGAGAAAGGCGGGACGACGGCTGATGTCTATGTCGTTGCGCACGCACGTGTCACGATTCATCAGTGGATGCCCCAAGGCTTCGGCTTGCAGACGGAACGATTGTTCGGTAAGGGTAGGATAGATATAATCGGGATGGTTGCAGGCAAACGTCGCCAGCGAGCAGAGCGCATCCAAGTTGCCGATTGCTTCCAGCCAGCGGGGAAGCTCGGCAGCGTAGTCTTCTTTCCACTTCTCAATGCGCATCACCTGTCGGATCTCCCAGAAGAAAAGCCCGTTCAGGATGGCATACATAAACATGTTGTTGCGCTGGTCGAGTGCATTCATGAGCCGACTGAGGCGGGCAATGGGGTACGAGGCATTCAGGTTGCTCTTGCCTTGCTCCTCCATCAGGCGAAGCAGATGGGCATAGGTGCCCAGTATCTGCAGCTTTTTACCATACATCTGTTGCATCTTGGAGACGGTGTGCGTAAAGCCAAAGCCTGCCAGCACGAAGAGTGTCCACACGCCTCCCCACACCCCGAATGATCCGATGCCGAACGCTGCCGACACCAGCATCAGAACATTGACCGATGTGACGAACAGGGGCAGTATGCGCAACCATCGGTTTTTCCTGAACAGGACAGGACTTTCCGCCCACGCCGTCAGCTCTGCCTCGTCGGCTGCTTCGCCCTTGTATAGCAGCCCCCGTATGCGAAACTCCTGTCGGAACTCCATGTCGTCGGTCAATGCCTGCACCGCCTGTTGGCGGGCAATGATCTCCGCTTTCTGCGTCAGATGCCTGTTCATCCACGCTGCCAGGCGGCGTTTGCCCGGCTCGGTTACTGTGCGGTTGAGCGACTGGAAGAGCGACCGGGCACCGAACAGGTCGAGGTCGAAGCTATACGGATGGGTAGCGTCGATAAACTCCGCTCCTTCGCCGAAAGCCGAGTGGTCGTACTGCAACGCAGCCAATTCCTGCTCGTTCACGGCGATGCGTTGCTCCAAATACTCTTTGCGATGAAACAGGCGAGTGTGATACTTAATCAGCCAGAGGAAGGGTATCAACGTGACAGCGATCACGCCGGCGATCACTACCCATCCGTCGGTGCGGAGATAAATAACGCCGCCTACGCCGGCGATGAACAGCAGCAGGCGCAGGGTGCCCGTTCGGTAAATTTCTTTCTGGATGCGACGCAAAAAGGCGGATGCCTCGTCTGCCCGTTGCCGGTAGCGGGCTGCGAGGGGTTCGTAACCGTCGGCTGTTGGTTGCTGGGAGGAGATCGACATGGTATTACTTTGTATGGATGGTTTTCAAAATCGGAAATCTCTTTTGCCTGCCTCTATCTCTTGCAGGTTGCGCAGGGCGATGGCTTTTATCTTGGGGTTGGGAACCCGCTCTATCTCCTCGCGGATGAGGCGGAGCCCTTTCTCAAACGTTGCGGGCGAAGCATAATCCATGAGGTACTCTTTGAGGGTCATCAAGGCATTGGGCTGACAGCAGTTGGCTATCTGTCCGCGCTTCACGAGCGACATAAAGCGGTCGCCCGTGCGCCCTTCGCGGTAGCAGGCGGTGCAGAAGCTGGGGATGTGTCCCAAGTCGAGCAGCCACTCCACTACCTCATCCAAGGTGCGGCGGTCGCTGACGTCGAACTGCGCCGAGTTCTCTGTTTCCGGATCCCCGTCGGCATAGCCGCCCACGCTGGTGCGCGAGCCTCCGCTGATTTGCGAAATGCCCAGTTCGAGCACCCGTTGGCGTACAGCCTCCGATTCGCGGGTGGAGATAATCATGCCGGTATAGGGCACTGCCAAACGGATGACTGCCACGATGCGGGCGAAGGTATCGTCGGAGATACTGTTGGGAAAATCGTTCGTGTCAATGTCGTCGGCAGGGCAGATACGCGGCACGCTGATGGTGTGCGGTCCCACACCGAAGGTCGCTTCGAGGTGTTCAGCGTGCATCAGCAAGCCCACGAAGTCGTAGCGGTAGGTATTCAAACCGAACAACACCCCCATGCCCACATCGTCAATGCCGCCTTGCATGGCGCGGTCCATCGCCTCGGTGTGCCAGGCGTAGTTGCTCTTTGGTCCGGTGGGGTGCAGCTGTTCGTAGTTCGCCTTGTGATAAGTCTCCTGAAAGAGTATATAGGTTCCGATGCCTGCCTCCTTGAGGCGGTGGTAGTCGTCGACGGTGGTCGCTGCGATATTTACGTTGACGCGCCGGATGGCTCCATTCTTCTGATGAATACCGTAAATGGTATGGATAGATTCCAAAACATACTCCAACGGATTGAGCGTGGGATGTTCGCCGGCTTCGAGCGCCAATCGTTTGTGCCCCATATCTTGCAGAGCAATCACCTCGCGACGTATCTCTTCTTGCGACAGTTTTTTGCGTGCAATCGTCTTGTTCTTGGCGTGATAAGGGCAGTATGTACAGCCGTTCACGCAATAGTTCGACAGGTATAGGGGGGCAAACATCACAATACGGTTGCCATACAGTCGTTGCTTCAAATCTTTTGCCAGTTTGAAGATGCGCTCGAGCAGATCGGGCTGGTCGCACTCCAAGAGCAGAGCGGCTTCGCGATGCGATAAGCCGTTGCAGGCGGCAGCCTTCTCAATGATGGCGTTGATGCGGGTGCGGTCGTCTTTGTGTGCACGAGCATCGTTTAATGTGTCAAGTATCTCCCCATGGTGAATGAACTCCACCGCATGGGGCGAATGTGCATCATACAGGTGCGTTGCATCTACGTTATTCGGATGCAGGTTGATAGTCTCCTCTTTCATAAGCTATTTCGTAGCCGATAGCGGCTAACTTGTTTGTCAGTAATTGCAAGCCTTCGGCAGCTTCGGCGCCCAGCGAGGCTTTGTTGTCATAGATGGCATAGTCTGCCCGATGCGCTACGGGCGAGAGGTTGGGCATTACTACGTTAGCGCCCGCGAGGATGCCTCTTTCCCGTCCGTCGGAAGCGAGGGTAGCCAGTGCGGTTGTGGCAGGTATAAGCGTAGCGGGGTGCATCAACCTGAAGATAGAGAGCAGATTGAGCGTGGTTTCTATGCTGCCTGCCGGCTCATGGGCAAACGGAGTGTCTTTGTGTGGAATGAACGGACCGATGCCGATCATCGCGGGCTGGAACTTCTTTATATATAAGATGTCTTCCACTAGATGGTCGACGGTCTGTCGGGGCGAGCCGACCATGATGCCGGTGCCCGTTTGGTAGCCAATTTCTTTTAACCGCGTCAAGCACTGCAGGCGATGCTCCAAGCGCATGGAGGTCGGATGCAGTTGTCGGTAGTGCAGCGCATGGTGTGTTTCGTGGCGCAGCAGGTATCGGTTGGCGCCGGCGTTGTAGAGTTGTTGGTAGAGACTACGTCTCTTTTCGCCAAGCGATAAGGTGATGGCGCAGTCGGGAAACCGATGGCGGATGTCTGCCACAAGATCGACATACCACGAGCCGTCACCTCTATCCTCTTCGCCGCCCTGTAGCACGAAGGTGCGGAATCCCAATAGGTACCCTTCCCGGCAACAAGCCAGTATGGCGTCGTGCGACAGGCGGTATCGTGCGATGTTCCGATTTTCCCGTCGCAAGCCGCAATAATAGCAGTTGTTGTTACAAGTATTGGAGATCTCTATCAATCCGCGAATGAATATCCGTCGTCCGAACCGCCTCACAGCAACCTCCTGTGCTTGTCGATGCAGATAGTTTAGCACATCGGTATCTTTGCACAGCAGCAACTCTTTGTATTCGTCGGCACACAGCAGGCGTTCGTTGCGCAGTTTGTCTATCAGCGATAGGATGTTCTCTTTCTGCACTGTCATTCATTAATAGGTATGTTCCTGTTTGGCAAGCTCTTGTATCAGCTGGCGCTTGCCGGCTGTTATTTCGTTGTAGGTACACGGTCCGGTGATGCACCCTCCTTCGCATGCCATGACCTCGACGAACTGTCCGGGCGATTTTCCCGTTTTGGCATAAGCGCGCAGTGCGCCGATGTTCTTTTTATCTATATTTGCCACTTGCACGGCATTGATGCCGTCGGCATCTTCTTTAAGGTAAGCTTTTACGGCTCCCATCACGCCTCCTGCCTGGGCAAATCCGTGCGCTTCGCGCACGGAGGCAAACGATAGGGAGTAGGGCTTCTCCTGTTCGATCTGTATATCTAATCCGTCGAATATGGAGGCTGCCTCCTCGAAGGTCATCACAAAATCGACAGCCTCGTCGCGTTGCGCCTCTTTGCGTTTGGCAACGCACGGACCGATGAATACAATCTTGGCGTCGGGGTGTTTGGCTTTGGCGAGGCGCGAGGCGTAGTACATGGGCGATCCGGTACCCGATACGTAGGGCTTCATCTCCGGCACGTGTTTGTTGACCAGCTCGATGTAAGCCGGACAGCACGAGGTGGTCATGAACTTCTGCCCCTCGGCGAGCTTCTCTTTCAGCTCGTGTGCCTCGTTGCTCACAGTATCCATGGCGCCTTGCGCAACCTCGATGACGTCGGCAAAGCCTACGGTGCGGAGCGCACCGTACACCTGTCCGATGGTGGTTTTGAACTGTCCGAGAATAGAGGGGGCAACGATCGCTACCAGCTTCTCGCCCCGTCGTATCCGGTGCAGGATGTCGAACACTTGCGAGATCTCGAAGATGGCGCCAAACGGACAGGCGTTGAGGCACTTGCCGCAATAGATGCACCGCTCTTCGTTGATGTGTTCGATGCCCTTGTCGTCTTTGCTGATGGCTTTGACCGGACATGCCTCTTCGCACGGCACCGGGATATAGACAATGGCGTGATAGGGGCAGCTCTTCTGGCAGATGCCACAACTGATGCAGGTTTCGTGGTCGATCCATGCTTCGCCGCTCTCGCGCACATGTACAGCCTTTTTGGGGCAATTGCTCTGGCAACTGCGCGCCGTACAACCTCGACACAGGTTGGTTATTTCGTAGTTGATTCGGACGCAGGCAGAACATGCCTCGTCAATGACGCACATAATATTCTCTTTCGGAGTGCCGTTTTCGGCACGGTTCAGGGCGCGCGATGCGTATTCCGAGAGTGGGGTGAGTTCGTCGGTCTCGTCTTCCATGTCTAATCCCAGCAAGGGGAGCGACTTATATTTCCATACGGCACGTTCTTTGTGCACACAGCAACGACCGGCGTGTTTGGAACGGCGCGGACTCAGTTCGATGGGTAGTCGGTCAATGCTCTCTGTCGTCAGTTCGTGGTTCTTCCACAATTTTACCAGCTCGGTCAATAACCGGTGGCGTACAATCATTATGTTATTGGTAAATGCCATAACCTTAAACGTAGTTTATAAACGGGCTGCAAAGATAAGCAGAAAAAAAGCATCTGTCTTGTAGTATTCGGCAGAAAAGAACATTTATTTTGCGAATATTCTCCTGTTTCATGGTAGCTGTTCCGAAAAGAAGCAGCATGTTTTCAAAAACTAAGGGTGAATAACTTCTATATACAATCGGTCAAACTGAACGGTGAATCTTATCACCAAAGCTTTGTCACACATCGGCAAATCATGAATGGCGGTACACAGGAACTCGAAATGGGGAGCACACCGGGGAAAGTGTGGTATTAACCACTCTTATGATTATGGATTTTATTGAAGAAAATAGAATATATTTGTGATGTAAAATCGAAAAAACGCTTAACTTTGCCGGTATGTTTGCAAAATAAACGGCACAGATTGATACGCTTATTTTGCACACTAAAACTTGCTACAACAGCCGGAACCCGCATGAACTGTTTAGTCATGTCGGTGCCTGAAGAACGAAACATAACAACAAAAACGTGAAAAGATGAAAAGAATAAAACATTTTAAGAAAATGCTGCTCATGACCGTATTGCTCGTAGTCGTACTGTTTATGCAGATGCTTTTGAGCACAGGCTATTCGAATAAGAACAGCCAACCAAAGCCATATATCAATCGATTGGTGAAAGGAACAAAGTGAATCTACCAAATAAATTTGGTATTTTCTTCCCTATTTCCCCCCATTTCTGAAAAACTTTGTATAGCTTTGCCCTCCTATATCATAACATCACTCATTTGTAATACAGCAATTATGAAACTGACATCGCTTTGTAATCGCATATTTGTGCAAACTATTTTGGATTATCACCGAACAGACAACGTTGATGCTCCGATCCAAAATCCGTATCCACAGGGAACCATTGAGTATTACCTTTATCTGAAAAACTGGATTGATACCGTGCAATGGCATTTGGAAGATTTGATACGCGACCCGAATATCGACCCGGTAGCCGCGCTGGCACTCAAGCGCCGCATCGACAGTTCCAATCAGGATCGTACCGATTTGGTAGAGCGCATTGACAGTTACTTCTTGGAAAAACACCAGGAAGTGACACCTTTGCCTGATGCCACCATCAATACCGAAAGTCCCGCGTGGGCAATCGACCGCCTCTCGATTCTTGCTTTGAAGATTTATCACATGAACGACGAAGTGCAGCGCACCGACACTACCCCCGAACAACATGCCGCCTGCGAACGAAAACTCAACGTGTTGCTGGAGCAACAAGTTGACCTCTCTCTTGCCATCGATCAACTGCTTACCGACATCGCCGCCGGACGGAAATACATGAAGGTGTACCGGCAAATGAAGATGTACAACGACCCGCTGTTGAACCCGATACTATACGGAGGAAAGCGGGTATGAAACTCTTGGTCATACGCCTCTCTTCGTTTGGAGATATTGCCATGACCGTGCCGGTGATTTACGATGTAGCCGTCGCCTATCCGGAACTGGAAATCACGGTGCTGTGCAAAGAGTTTGCCGAGCCGCTGTTTGGCTATATGCCGGCGAATGTGTGCTTCAGAGGCGTTACCAAAGCCAATTGTAAGAGCTTTTTTGGATTGTGCCGACTGTTTCGCTCTCTGCATAAAGAGGGCTTCGGTAGGGTAGCCGACCTGCATGACGTGCTGCGCAGTAAAATCTTGCGCATCTTATTTGAACTGACAGGCACTCAAGTCGCCCATATTAACAAAGGACGTAAAGAGAAACGCGCTTTGACACGCTCCCAAAAGAAAGTATTCCGACAATTGCCCTATATTCACGATTTGTATAAGGATGTATTCCGCCGGTTGGGTTATCAGACAAGCGAACAGTTTGTGTCCATCTACGGCAATCGCAACGAAGCCGATTATTACCCCCCGTTAGGCGCAGGTCTTGATGAAACGGTGTTGCGGAAAGAATTCTTGATCGGCATTGCCCCTTTTGCTGCCCACAAAGGGAAAATATTGCCTTGTGCTACCATGCTCGAAGTGGTCAGACAACTACTCGCCTATCCACATGTGCGGATATTCCTTTTCGGTAACGGGCGGGCAGAAGAGAAAAGCTTGCTGGAGCAGTGGGCTGCCGACCACCCCAACGTACATTCAACTGCCGGCAAGTTCCCCCTCAAAGACGAACTGGCTTTGATGTCGCATCTGAAAGTCATGATAACCATGGATTCTGCCAATATGCATTTGGCACGTCTGGTTCATACCCATATCGTCTCCG
Source organism: Prevotellaceae bacterium (assembly GCA_031262085.1). Taxonomy (GTDB): domain Bacteria; phylum Bacteroidota; class Bacteroidia; order Bacteroidales; family Bacteroidaceae; genus Bacteroides. The sequence goes on along the minus strand of JAISIN010000045.1, from coordinate 13,836 downwards.
TATGGGGAGCTACCCATCAGTATGCCGGATTCTCCGAAAACTGGTCGGGCGAGCACATTGTCGAAGTAAATGATCTGCCTTGTCGCCCTTGTTCCATCTTCGGAAATAAACCCTGCCTGCGGGGCGATTGTGCCTGTCTGACCCGTATCAAGGCAGAAGATATTGTGCAAAGTGCCTTGCTCGATTATGATAGTAAGTGACGATAAGCAACTTTATTACGTCGTGCATACGGGTAACAAACGATTGTATTTCCCGCGCGAATACGATCGGGAGAAGATAACGCGCCTGTATCGCTCTTTACGCATCGAACAAGACCGTCGCTCTCCGCACCATTATGTAGATTCATTGTCGGAGTGGACCGGCAAATCGTTATCGACTTTGTCATGACAGCAGACAGACATCTTGCAAAGGTAATCATTCCGATATATACCGCACAGCTTACCCGGTACGAGCACATTTCGCTCACGCAGGTTTGCCGTGTGCTCTCTGCCTACCCTTTGGTGGTAGTAAAGCCCAAAGGGCTGGAGATAGACAACCTGTTGCAGGAACTTCCCGCTCTGACGACCGAATCGTTCGATGCCGACTACTTCCGCAGCGTAAGCAGCTATAACCGCTTGATGCTATCGACGGAGTTTTACCAACGTTTTGCCGATACGCAGTATATACTGATTTATCAGCTCGATGCCTATATCTTCCGCGACGAGCTTGCGGAGTGGTGCCATCGAGACTACGACTATATCGGTGCCCCTTGGTTGGTGCGTCCGATGTATCGGTTCCCGCTGTTTGTCTTCACGTCGTGGCTGAAGCGGCAATACTGCACACTGTTGGGCATGCCCAACTCGCAGGTCACTCACTTCAAAGTGGGCAACGGTGGATTGTCACTTCGCAAGGTGAGCAGCCATTTACGCTGTACTGCCGAATTGCAACCTGTCATTCGAACCTATCTCTCTTATAAAAAGAATCACATCTTCAACGAAGATGTGTTCTTTTCGGTCGAGGTGAACCGTCATGGTATGGGCTTTCGTTACCCCGACTATCATGAGGCGTTGCTGTTCAGCTTCGACAAATATCCGGCTCTATGTTATCGGCTGACGGGCGGGCGATTGCCTTTCGGCTGTCATGGCTGGTACAAGCGAAAGATGAAGCAGTTCTGGTTTCCCGTCATACTTCCGGCTCACGAATAACACCCCCCCATGCAACTATTTCTTTTTGTTGTCATTGTTTTGAAAGAACTGCTTCCAGTCGTCTTTCTTGCCACGGGCTTGGGTATAACCGCGCTCTTCTCTGCCGGGTTTCTCCTTGTTTCCGGTTTTCTTGTTTCCGGTTTTCTCCTTCTTATATGTCGGCTTGCCTTCTCCTTTTTTAGTAACAGGCTTGTCGCTGTGCGATTCCCGTCCTGCTCCGGTAGCTTCGCTGTCGGCAATCTCCACCGCTACCTTTCGCCCGTTGAAGTGGGCGCTGTTTAGTGCGCCGACCACCATTTTGGCATCCCGTTCTTCCACCTCGAAGAACGAAAAACTCTTCATCAGGTCGATACGTCCCAGATTGATGCGTCGGGTCGTATTCTTGTTGATCAGATCGATCAGTTCACGCGGATAGAAGTTGTCGACCTTTCCCAGATTAATAAACAGGCGAGTGTATCCCTTCTCGGCTTTTCGGCTGCCTCCCTCTTTGTTTGCAGCGCGTTCGTTGCTGCGGTTGCCCCGTTCGCGGCGGTCGGTTACGATCTCTATCTCTTCGCGGTCGCGGTAATATTCGGCAAAGCGGTTAAATTCGTGCGACACCATGCGTTTAATGAGATCTTCTTTGCTGAGCCAGTCGAGCTTGCGATAGATGTCGGGCATAAATGCTGCAATCTCCTCCTCGCTCACCTTCACCTTTTCCAGATCGTCTATCACTTTGAGCAGTTGCTTTTCGCATATCTGGGTGCCGGTAGGCATCTCTCCGAAAACGAACTTCTTATTAATGACACGTTCTATTTCGCGTAGTTTCCCTTTTTCACGCAGATTGATGATAGAGATAGAGGTGCCGGTCTTTCCCGCACGTCCGGTACGTCCGCTGCGGTGGGTGTAGTTTTCTATGTCGTCGGGCAAGCCGTAGTTGATGACGTGCGTCAGGTCGTCGACATCCAATCCGCGTGCAGCCACGTCGGTGGCTACCAATATCTGGAGATTGCGGATGCGGAATTTCTGCATCACGGTATCCCGTTGTGCCTGACTGAGTTCGCCGTGCAGCGCATCGGCATTATAACCTTCTTGCATCAGCTTGTCGGCAATCTCCTGCGTCTCTTTGCGTGTGCGGCAGAAAACGATGCAATAGATTTGCGGATAGTAGTCGACGATGCGTTTCAGTGCCGCATATTTATCTTTGGCATGTACGGTGTACACTACGTGATTGACGTTTCCGGTGCTTTCGTTCTTTCGACCGATGGTGATCTCTTTGGCATTGCGGAGATACTTCTTCGAGATGCGCGAAATCTCTGCACTCATCGTGGCAGAGAAGAGCAGCGTGTTTCGCTCATCGGGTACTTCGGCAAGGATGGCATTAATGCTGTCCGAGAATCCCATGTTGAGCATCTCGTCAGCCTCGTCCATCACCACGTTGCGAATGGCAGCCAGCGATACGGTTTTGCGCTCCATCAAGTCGAGCAAGCGTCCCGGCGTAGCCACAATGATATGTACGCCCTGCTTCAGCGAGCGTATCTGGCTCTCGATGGAGGAGCCGCCGTAAACGGGCAACACCCGCAAGCCATCGATGTACTTGGAGTAATCGTTTAAATCGCCCGCTATTTGCAAGCAGAGTTCACGGGTAGGGCAGAGTATAAGCGACTGGGGCGTTCTCTCTCTGACGTCGACTTTCTGAATCAGCGGCAATCCGAATGCCGCCGTTTTGCCTGTGCCTGTTTGTGCAAGTGCTACCACATCGTTGTTATCGCCCAGAAGGTAGGGAATAACCTCCTCCTGTACCGGCATGGGACACGCAAATCCCATATCTTCAATAGCCCGACGTATCTCCGGCGATACGCCCAGCTCTTCAAATGTCTTCATTAACCAATTGTATATCTTTAAATTTCAGGCGGCAAAGGTACATCAATTATTTCATTATTAAAGAAGAATTTACCGAAAGTCATTGTGCACTTTCCAATAGCAGGTACTGAAGCTGCTTGATTTCGCTTTTGCTCAACCCCACAGCCTTGAGCAGATAGTCTTCAATGCTGCCCTCTTCCCGTTCGGCTTCGTTGAATGCCGCCTTGATATAGCTTTCGCGCGAGGAGTAAATCATTGTAACGGCTTCTTGCGAACGAACCGGCAGTGAATAAGCGTAACTCGATGCACGGGGAATGTCGAAGTAACTGTTACTGAGCAGATAGTCGGACATGATGACATCGTCGTCTACGCCGATAGCTGCCAATATCAACGCCGTCACCACACCGGTGCGACCGTTGCCGGAGGTGCAGTGAATCATCACCGGATAATTGTCGGCGTTGAGCAACACATCGAATATTTGCCGAAAGGCTTGCGGATGTTGTTTGATCAAGTCACGATTCATCTGCTCCGCGATGCGGTAGACGGTATCGCTCTTGATGCGATGGTCGCGAATATCGGTCAGGATGTGCTCTATGGAGCGTATTTGCAGCGGGATATGTACCACATTAAATGTGTCCTGCGGGGGAGGGAGACTTAATCGTTGTTCGGCAAAGGTGCGCAGGTCGATTATGGTTTTGATGCCCATGTTCTGCAATTCTCTGTAAGCGGGAAAACCGGGCATATCGACTTGTGCCGAACGGTATAGCATACCCCATCGTGTTTGCTTGTGGGTGGTGTATGATTGATACCCGCCTAAGTCGCGAAAATTCTGTATCCCGGGGATGTTGACGTTGCGGGTTGCTACCTTCACGCGGTATTTGTCGTTGAAAAGCAAGGTGTAATAGTAACGCCGGTTGGGGTTACTGGTTACAATCGTCATCCGCTGGTTGGCTATGGGAGCTGTCGCAACGGGGTATTTCTCGGGAATATCATTGGGATTGAGCGATGCATACACCTTTACCATTCCTTCGCTTCGGGGGGACATCTCCCACTTCACGATACAGTTTCCCACATTGTTCTCTTCGCAAACAACGGTAATATGGGGAGTCGCTCCGCCGCACGACGCGAGCAGAAGGGTCACCCACAAACTGTTCAACAGATAGTGATGCATGATGTAATCTTCTATAAATCTGTTGCAAAGTTATTCATTCTGCCTTATAGCACGCAGTTTGGGTGGTTGCTTTCACAGAGTTTGTTCTCCTTTAACGGGGATTTAGTTAATCGCTTTCTTTATCCTTCTTTTAATCGGTTGGCAAGTTCGTCGGAGATGTTGTTGCTGAAGCTACGGCATGCATCGGTAGCAAAGTCGATGCCGCACTGCACGATTTTATCCCATCGTTCTTCGCTCAAACTGTCCAAGTCGTGATACCCCACGCGATACTTCAACAATCCGTACACAATGCCGGCATTGAAGTTGTCGCCTGCCCCTACGGTGCTCACTGCCTCAATCGGCGGGATGGGGTACGTTTTAGCGATGCGGCTGGCACGCAGCGTAATCTCTTCCGAGCCGTTGGTACAAAGGAAGTTGGGGCAATAGAACTGTATCTTGTCGCGATAGATCTTATTGATATCCTTTATGTTGTACATGTAGTAGAAGTCTTCTACCGAACCGCGTACCAGATTGGCATACTCCAGATTCTCGATGATGGTAGGCGCCAGGCGAATGGCTTCCTCCTTGTGCGACGCGCGGAAGTTGGGGTCGTAGTACACAATGGCTTTACGGTCGCGAGCTTGGTCGAGCAACTCTACTACTTTCTCGCGCAAGACGGGGTTCAGCGCAAAGAATGAGCCGAATATCACAATGTCGTCTTCCATCAGTCGGGGAAAAGCCACATCAAGCCGCTGGCTGGGGTAGTCTTTATAGAACAGATAGTCAGCGTCACTGTGTTCATTGAGATACGCCAGTGAGATCGGCGATTTCCCGTCGGGGAAAACATTGATATAATCGGTAGACATACCATTGTCGCTCATACACTTCAGTATGGTCTTGCCTACGCGGTCATTGCCTGTTTCGCTGATGAAGCTGACGGGCACTCCTGCCCGTGCCAGCGACACACAACCGTTGAAAACCGATCCGCCGGGAACAGCTGTGGTGGGTTGCCCGTTACGGAAGATGATGTCGAGGATGGTTTCCCCGATTCCAATTACTTTTCGCATAATTCTTTTGATTTTTCTCCCAGATAACCGCCATGATGACGTTTGTAGTAGTCATCAATAGTGAATCCGGTCTGTTGCATAACTTGTACGACTAAGATGTCTCCGATAACGGTCATCACGGTGGTCGATGTGGTAGGGGTCATACCCAACGGGCATACTTCGCGGGGATGTCCGGTACTTAGACATACATCTGCCTCTTTAGCCAGCGGACTGTCGGGATTACCGGTTATGACAATGAATTTCAGTTGGGGATCTAATTGGCGGGCTAACTGTGTTAGCTCTATAATTTCGCGCGTCTTGCCCGAGTTGGAGATGAGCAGTAGCAAGTCGTTGGGTTGCAAGATACCTAAATCGCCATGTTGTGCTTCGCTGGGATGCAGGAACACAGCCGGTATGCCGGTCGAGCAGAAGGTGGTGGCTATGTTCATGGCTATTTGCCCTGCCTTGCCCATCCCCGAGGTGACCAATTTTCCGTGTCGGCGATGTACGTGCTCTGCAATAAGCGTCACAGCCTGCTCGTAGGCGTCGGTAACGGGAATATTCAATACCGCTTGTGCCTCTTTTTGCAGCAATTTTTGGATTGATGATATCATAACGATGATTCTGTTGTTTGGGAATAAGCCGACAAATATCTGTATAAAATATGAGATATGCTCATATATTAGGATATTTTATCATGTTGGTGTGTATCGTCAGGTGCGTGGCGGTGGTGTTCACCCAGTATGCGGTGAGGTAGGGTGCCATGCCCCAGCAGCTCAATGGGGCAGTTGAAGTTGCGTTCCAGCCATTCGCTGCTGATGCCGGTATCGGGGTGATAATCGAGTGTTTCGTTGACACAAGCTATCGACTTCACCTGTTGCAAAACGGTTCCGATGTCGTGACTGACCAATAGGATGGCGCAATCGCGGTTGATCTCTGCCAGCAGTTGATACAGGCGGGCTTCGAAACGTTTGTCGATGTACGTACTCGGTTCGTCGAGCACGACCATGTCGGGGTCGGAAATCACGGCACGTCCCAGCAGGGCACGCTGCATCTGCCCGCCACTCAATTCGCCGATGGCGCGTTGCTCCAACCCCTCTAATCCCATGCGGGCAATGATTTGACACGCCTTCTCTTTATGAACGGCGGTGAAGCGCGACGTAAGCGACTTCTGCGAGCTGAGACCCGACAGAATGACCTCTTCGACGGTGATAGGGAACTTCTTATCAATCATCGTATATTGCGGCAGATAGCCGATGGTGCAAGAACCGGTGATTTGTCCGGCAACAGGTTTCAACAACCCGAGTATGCACTTGATGAGTGTGGTTTTTCCTCCTCCGTTGGGACCGATGATGCCCAGAAAGTCGTGCTCGTAAATGGTGAGGTTGACGTCGTGCAGCACGGTATGCCCGTCGTATCCGGCACTCAGTCCGGTAATCTCAAGGAGCTTTTTGCTCATTCGCCTCTTTTTATAGGGTTAGGGTTGTATTTCTGTCGGTGACCGCGTTCCGCCCGACAGCAGTATGTCGGCTGTGCGAAGCATTTCCGCTTCCCAGTCGTAAGCGAGAGGATTTACAGGAACCACGTTCGTACCGGTTTCGCGGGCGATGATGGCTGCATTTTTGCGGTCGAACTCCGGCTGCACCAGAACAACCCGTACCTGTTCGCGCCGACAGGTCTCTATCATCCATTTCATCCGGGCAGGTGCAGGCTCCTTACCATCGGCTTCAATGGGTATCTGCGTCAGCCCATAGTCGCGGGCAAAGTAGGTGAGCGCCGGATGATAGATCATAAAAGCACGGTGGATGCCGGGTTGTGCGAACTTTACCCGGAGGAGGCTGTCGACCCGCATCACCCGCTGTTGCAGGCTGTCGCACCGATGTCGATACTCGGCTCGATGCAAGGTGTCGAGCGCCATCAGCGCATCCGTGATGTTGGCAACGATGTATCGGGCGTTGACAGCCGAACTCCATGTATGCGGGTCGATAGCGTGCCCCCGATGAGGTCCGTGCTCTTGATGAGGCGTACTGTCCATCAAGGGAATGCCTGCCGACGTATCGAAAACAGCCAGCCGGGGGGCGTTGTCGCGGAAGCGCTGCATCCATGCCTGCTCAAAGGGGAGGTGTCCGGCTGTGAAGTAAGCCCGACTACGCGACAGACCGACCAATTGTTGGGGAGTAGGGTCGTAAGATTCGGGTGCGCTGCCTTTGGGTACCATGCTCACCACGGTGAAACGGTTGCTTGCCAGTGCCTCGGTGAAGTACCTCAACGGCTCGATGCTGACGGTGATGATCGGACGCGATGCTTCGCCGGTCGGCGTTGCCGATGGTTTGCCGCTCATGGCGCCTATCATGCCTTCCATGGCCAGTAGCATCGCGGCGTAGCGCAGCAGCTTGCCTGCCAGCATAGAGAGGGCGGTGAACCACACATTGCTGCGCATCAGCCCCAATGCAATGGCAATGGCTTCGCCCGCAAAGGGCAGAAAGGCGAAGAATCCCATCAGCGCCCCCTTGCCTTGCAGGAAACGCTGCGTTCGCTCTAATTTGTCGTGCTTCACCTTGAGATAACGCGCTATCCACTCCATCTTGCCTAACCTGCCTATGTAGTAGCAGGTCATGCCGCCCACGGTATTGCCCAATGTAGCAGCAACGAGACATCCCACGGGGGATAATCCGAGCTGAATCAGCGCCATCATCACCAACTCCGAGCTGAAGGGGATGATACTGCCTGCCAGCAAAGCCGATACGAACAAGCCCACGTAACCCCAGTCGGTCAGTAGCTCTATCAGTGTGTTTACAAAAGCATCCATACGTTGAAGGCAAATAATAGAAGGAGACCCATCAGCATGAATATGACGAACCAGTTGGAGGAGCGACTGTCCGACAACGCCAGAAAGTGCCCGCCCAGCAGACTGACGTTAATCAGCAGGAAAGGAAGCATTTGAGACGTCTGTTCCGGCTGCAGCACGACAAACAGAAAGAAAAAGAGGGTAAGCAAACTAAAGAATTGCATGTAGACGCGGGTGCGCATCTTCTCCTGAAAACCGTTGGTCAAATCGTGAACGGAGCTGACAGCAAATAATATAAATAGGTATAGCAAGGTGGCTGCCTCCCAAGGTTGGAAACCGCGCTCGAAGATGAAACGAAACGTTGTCAACTCACCGAACAGGTCGACAAACAGACGCATGTCGTCGGCGAGATAGGCGTAAGCCAGCAGGAACCAATAGGGCAATAGCCAGCCTAAACAACCGGCAAAGAAACTTCTCGAGGAGAGCGACTGAAACATGTATCCTCCTATCCAAAACAAAGGCACGAAGTAGGTGAGCTGTGGATAAAGCAAACTGCCTGTGCCCAGAAACAGGAAGGAGTAAAACATCTGCGTCGAAACGGTAGACTGTTGGTAGCTGAATAATAGCATAAACAGTGCCAGCAGGTAAAACGCCGTCGCTACATCTTCGGCAGACAGATGGTGTATCATCGGACAGGCGGCAACCAACATGAGGTAGACAATGGTCTGTACCGATGCACGGATGCGAATCAGCGCAAACGAGTTGTTGAGCAGGATGAGCAGGTAGCCAATGACGGCATACGACAGGAAGCCGATGACGGAGCTGATCCACGACGTTTGACCGGCAGGCGTTACGAACGGGATCCCCCAGCATATCAATGCCAAAATGATAGCCACCGGTAGTGCGTAATGTCCGGTAGTGAGGATATGTTGCAGTCGTTGATGACTCATGATTACAGATCAAAGCCGATGTCGCGGCGGAAATATTTGTGGTCGAACCCTATCAATCCGGCAGTGCGATAGCTGCAGGCAAGCGCTTCGTCGCGGGTGGCGCCGTAGGAGCAGACTGCCAATACCCGTCCGCCGGCAGTGACTACATGCCCCTCTTTCACGGCTGTGCCGGCGTGGAAGATGATGCTGTCGGTACGGGCGGCTTCTTCGAGACCTTCGATGACATATCCTTTTGGGTATGCTTCGGGATATCCGCCGCTGACCAGCATCACGCAGGCTGCCGTGCGCGGGTCTTCCACCAGACGCTTGGTGTCTAAATGGCCGTCGCGAACCCCTTCGAGCAGCTCCACCAAGTCGCTTTGTATGCGCAACATCACGCTCTCGGTTTCGGGGTCGCCCATGCGAACGTTGTATTCTATCACCATCGGCTCGCCTTCGACATTGATCAATCCCAAAAAGATGAATCCTTTATAGAGCAACCCTTCCTGTTGCAAGCCGTCGATGGTCGGTTCAACGATTCGGGTACGCACTTTCTCCATAAACACTTCGTCGGCAAAAGGAACGGGCGTGACGCTACCCATGCCGCCGGTGTTCAGCCCCGTATCGCCCTCGCCGATGCGTTTGTAGTCTTTGGCTACGGGTAGTATTTTGTAGTGGCGGCTGTCGGTGAGCACAAATACCGAACACTCTATGCCGCTGAGAAACTCTTCGATGACTACCGTGCGACTGGCTTGCCCGAACATACCGCCCAGCATGGCTTGCAGCTCTTGGCGGGCTTCGTCGAGCGTAGGGAGAATCAGTACGCCTTTGCCTGCACACAATCCGTCGGCTTTCAACACATAGGGAGCGGGCAGGCTTTCGAGAAAGGAAACGCCTTCGGAGAGATTGTCGGCTGTGACGCTCAAATAACGGGCGGTAGGGATGCCGTGTCGCTGCATGAAGGCTTTGGCAAACTCCTTGCTCCCTTCGAGGCGGGCGGCGCCGGCGGTAGGACCAATGACTGCGATGTGTGCTGTGGCAGCATCGGATGCAAAGCTATCGTAGATGCCTTGCACCAGCGGATCTTCGGGACCTACTACGATCATGTCTATCTGCTCGCGCAGAGCAAACGCTTTCAAGGAGGGAAAATCAGTGGCAGCGATGGCTACGTTGGTGCCGACAGCACCGGTACCGGCATTGCCGGGGGCGATAAACAGTTGCTCGATGCGATTGCTTTGGGCAATCTTCCAGGCAAGAGCGTGTTCGCGACCGCCGCTGCCCAATAATAACAGTTTCATTTGGGTATAATCGATATTGTAAGTAAAACAAGTGCACAAAGGTAGATATTCTCATTGATATTTCAACTACATTTGCAGCGTATTTGAAACCAACGCAATGATGGACAGCTTATTGTTTCCTCCTTATATCACCAAAGGCGACCACGCCGTGATCGTGTCGCCATCGGGTAAAATAGATGCCAACTTCCTACAAGGTGCCCGCAAGCACCTAAAACAGTGGGGGTTAAAGGTGGGTATGGCTGTACATGCCGGTGGTTCGCACGGTTGGTATGCCGGAACGGTAAGGCAGCGTTTGCACGATTTGCAAGCGGCGTTCGACAACGAGCGGGTGCGGCTGATCTTTTGTAGCCGGGGTGGCTACGGAGCGGTGCATCTGATAGACCGGCTCGACTTTACCCGTTTCCGACAAGCGCCCAAGTGGTTGGTGGGGTTCAGCGATATCACCGCGCTACACAATGTCATACAGCACGAGGGCTTTGCTTCCCTGCATGCTCCCATGGCGCGCCAACTCACCGTCGAACCTGCCGATGATGCTGCCACCCGCTTCATGCGGGAGACCTTGTTTGGCGAAGCACTTCCGCACTACACCTTGCCTGCTCACCGGCTGAATCATCGCGGAACGGCAACCGGCATACTGCGTGGCGGCAATCTGGCTGTGCTCAGCGGATTGCGCGGTACGCCTTACGACATTCCGGCGCCGGGCACCATTCTCTTTGTCGAAGATGTGGGCGAGCGTCCGCACAGCGTAGAACGCATGTTCTACAACCTGAAGCTGGGCGGTGTGTTGGAACAGTTGGCTGGTCTCATTATCGGTCAGTTCACCGAGTACGACGAGAATCTGTCGCTCGGAAAAGATCTCTATGCCGCCCTTGCCGACTTGCTGAAGGAGTATCCGTATCCCGTTTGTTTCGACTTTCCGGTAGGGCATACTTCGCAGAATATGCCGCTTATCAACGGCGCTTGCGTCACGCTGGAGGTGGGTAAGAAGGAGACTTCGCTCAGTACCCATCCCTATTCACACGATTAAAATACGCTTTATCTCTCATGAAATACTTTTTATCTCTTATGAAACAAAAATATCTCTTTATCCTGTTGGGCGGAACACTTTTGACCATGATGGCTTGCGGCAACCGCGCCCGCAAACCCGCCGACAGCAACGATGCAACGGCTACCGGACGGGCTGCCGTCACCGTACCTGTCTTCAATGCCGACAGCGCTTACCGATACGTCAAGGAGCAGGTCGATTTGGGTCCTCGTGTACCCAATACCCCGCAGCATGTGGCTTGCGGAAACTACCTGGCTGCCAAGCTGGCTTCCTTTGGCGCCGTAGTGACCAATCAGTATGCCGATCTGCCTGCCTACAACGGCACCCTGCTCAAGGCGCGCAACATCATCGGTTCCTACAAGCCCGAAGCGCGCAAACGCATCGCACTCTTTGCACACTGGGATTCCCGCCCGTGGGCAGATGCCGACCCCGATGTGACGAAGCATTACACACCCATATTGGGTGCCAACGACGGAGCCAGCGGTGTCGGTGTGTTGCTCGAGATAGCCCGTCATTTGCAACGTGTCCCCACGGAGTTGGGTGTGGATATAGTGCTGGTCGATGCCGAAGATTACGGCACTCATCGGGCATATACGGGCGCACATAGAGAGGAGGCTTGGGGATTGGGTGCACAGTATTGGGCGCGCAATCCGCACATACAGGGCTATCGCGCCCGCTTTGGCATTCTCTTGGATATGGTAGGCGGTAAGCAGGCGGAGTTTCGCTACGAGGGTTATTCGCAGGAGTTTGCTTCTTCTATTAATAAAAAGGTGTGGCAAGCAGCCGAACAGTCGGGCTTCGGCAGCACGTTTGTGCAGAAAAACGGTGGTCTTGTTACCGACGACCATCTATTTATCAACCGTTATGCGGGGATCCCTACCATCGATATCATTCCTTATAATGCCAATGGGGAGTTCTTCGAGTATTGGCATACGGTGAAGGATGATATGGATGCGATCGACCGGGCTACGCTGCAGGCGGTGGGACAGACGGTGATGAGGGTGTTGTATGAAGAGAGGTAGTATAATTTTGTAACTCATTAAATTGGTACGATGATGAAAAAACTTATCCGAAGCACAGAGAAAATCTTCTTGTTGGCAGTGGCTTTCGTAGCCGTTGCAGGTTGCCAATCGGCCCCTGCCTCCTTATCGACCCCATCACACCCGCTTGCCGAGTATGATTATGCGTCGCTGATACTAATGCACCAACCAACTGCCGAACTTTTTTTGGGTGTTGCACACCCTGACGCAGCTTTGTTCGAAGCCTATTTTGATGCGGACAAGGCAGCTGCCGAACATGCGGGCTATCAGCAGCTCCTTCGCAAGAGTGGTGCTAATGTTGTAACGGTACGCGACGTGTTGCTGCGCGGCACACTCGATCGTGCAGGCAATCCCATTGCCGGCGCCGCATTAGATAGCTTGCGTGCTTTTGCCTTAGACTTCTTGAAATATGATGCATCCGGCTTGTCTGTTCAAAATGTCGACTCTGCCGCCGTCGAGCAGGAAAAATACAGACGGAAAGTCATTGGTCAGATGGCACCTACCGACCTGATTCGCGTCATTTTGCTGCAACCCGAAGTGCATCTGCAAAGCACACCGGAGAATACCGGATATGCTGCTACTTACAGTGAGAAGCCGCTGATGAACCTCTACTTCATGCGCGACCAGATGATCACCACCGCCAAAGGAGTCGTGCTGGGTCGCATGAACTCCGTGCAACGGAACGACGAAGTACGCATTGCCGACTTCTGCCTGCACAAGATGGGCATCCCGCCCGTCGGTCGCATCGAAGGCGACGGAGCTTATTTGGAAGGAGGAGACTTCCTGTCGTTCGGACAGAACGCTTTTATCGGTTGCGGACTACGCACTACCCTACCAGCCATTCGTCAGTTGATGGAGAACAACTGGCTGGGGTGCGACACGTTGATTGTGGTGAATGACCGCTGGCATGATCAGAGCCAGATGCATCTGGATACTTACTTCAATGTGATTGACCACGATCTGGCTACCTTGTCGAAAAAACGCTATCAGGCAGCCAAAGACAGCACATCGTCGCACTATCTCACCGTCGATGTATATGTCCGCCACGCCGACGGAACGTATCAACGTACGATAAAGCAGCAAAACTTTGTAGATTACTTGAAGAACCACCTGAAGATGACAATCATCCCCATCTCGGAAGCCGACGAAAACACATTTGCCTGTAATTATCTCACCGTAGGTGCGCGACACATCATGGCAGTCGACGGACAGTCGGAGGATTTCCAAACGGCACTCGCCAAGAATAGAGTCAAGGTCACTTGGGTGCCGCTCAATAATCTGACCAAAGGCTATGGAGCAGCGCACTGCATGACGCAGGTGCTTTCCCGAAAATCGTCTCGCTAACGCTCATACACGCGCAAGCTTACGCCCGTACAGAGGGGTGTCTGATGCAGATCTGTCTTATACTGGTATAGGTAGACACATTTAGCAACCATTAAATGTGTAATAATTATGAGTACCAAACTTACGGTTTACAGTGAAGAGGAACGTTTGTCTTTGCTTCACTCTTATTA
>JAISIN010000041.1 GCA_031262085.1 Prevotellaceae bacterium | reverse complement strand
GACTGTTTCCACCCCTACACTTTGGAGCGCCAAGCTAAGGATGGCAGCGAACTTTAGCAATATGAATTATTCTGACAATATCTAAGGGAGAAAGTAGCATTGGTAAGCCTCGGCATGGTAAGGTCGTATAGCTGACCCTGTCCGGTCGTATACCTGACACCCTCTGGTCGTATAGCTGACCTTGTCCGGTCGTATACCTGACATTACCCCCTCCTAAAGATGTTGTAGGGCCTCTAAATATACAGTTATGGCATTCTACAAGAAGATTCAGAAAAAAATCAACTCCCTGTGGTACCCGCGTACGTTTCCTTCCCGAATCGCACCGGCACAGCGGTAACACACAGGTCACCCGTTCGCCCGTCGACCGACACATCGCCGTTATAGCAAGAGCTGTTATGAATGCTGACTGCCATGCGGACTCCAGCGCAAATGGTTTCGGGAATGGTGCAGAAAATACCGAAAATGGTGCAGAAAACGGTGCAGATGGTGCAGAAAGTCCGAATAGTCGGGCATAGGATATTCTCGAACTGATCCGAATAGACAATCATATAACAAGGAGCGACATTGCCGCACAATTGGGCATCGGAACGACAACAGTCTTTCGCTATCTCGATACTCTCAAGAGAGAGGGAACGATTACACGTATCGGTGGAAGTCGAGGATATTGGAAAGTGAATTAATTGAAAATAGCTCATAATTAATATCCACTTCTCAACCACTCGGCAAAGAAGTAGTCGTACACGCGGTATGTATCTTGCTCTTGTGCTACGATGTCGTGCTTTAGCAGCGGTTTGAGTGCCGATTGAACGGAGCTTGCCGATGATAGATTATATTTTTTGATAAATGCCGTCGAGGTTATTTTGTTGCCCCGTCCCTCCTTGGCAATGGCTTGAAGTAGCTGCTTCTGCTTCGTGGTGAGATGTGAAAGCAGTTCTTTATAACTTCCTTTCTGCGTTTGGATGACATTGTCCCAAGCGGTTCCTAACTTGCCGGTGTCGCAACGTTCATCATGGGCAGTCAATGCGAAAAGTTCGTTCATCATCATCTGCACAAACCATGTACAGCCATCGAACAGGTAGTAGACTTTCTCAATAAGAGCCGTTTCGACGTGCTTTCCGCGTTCCTCAAACAATTGCGTGGCAAAACGGGCATAGATGTCTACGGGTATCGGCTCCAATCCCATACTGATTGCACTCTGGTAAAAGGGCTTGGATGATGAATTGAACATGTTGCTCATCATGTTTCGTTTACTGCCGGAAAAGATAAACATCGTTTGTTTGCATTGCTGAATTTTGGTGCGCAACAGGGCTTCTACATGGGTCTCTTCGTAAGAACCAATCTGCTGAAACTCGTCGATGGCAACTATACAGGGGCTTTCGACAATTTCCAAATACTCAAAGATTTCATCGAGCGTGGTTTGCGGGGTCTGTATATCGCCTAACCCGATTTCAAAACCAGGCTCTCCGGTGATGGCATCCAGCTTGAACCCGATGCGCAACGAACGGATGACTTGGAAGAAACGATCCGTCAGCGTTCGCTTCTTAGGCTTTAATCCGGCGTAAATAGCTTTGCCTAACACATAGACAAACTCGGCCAAGGACGTTGTGGCATAAATGTCTATGAAGAAAGTATAAAACCGCTCTTTGATGTCGGATTGGTCGAAGCAGTGTTGAATAAGTCCCGTTTTTCCCATGCGTCGGGAAGAGATCAGCGCTATGTGACGTCCGTTCTCGATTTGTTTGATCAGGAACGCCGTCTCTTTTTCGCGGTCACAAAAGTATCGGTCGGATACATATCTGCCCACTACAAAGGGGTTTAATATCGTTGCAGTTTCCATCGTTGCTTGTTTTTATTGCAAAGGTAATAATTACGTTTACAATAAGAACAAGCACTGCGTTGTAAAGTTACAAATCAGAACCGAACTTGCACTTGCGTTTGTAATTGGTGGCTGTTGTCGCGGTTCTTGGGATTGCTATGGATGTATTGCACTTGCAGCCTGCATTTGGGGTAGAACCAGTATTGCACTCCTACGATGCTATTGAGTTGCGACGCATCAGCCAATTGGCGGTTTTTGTCGAAATAGTCGACCGATGCCACCGCATCAAAGTTGCGCAGCACCCGAACGGTGGTCGATACATATCCGCCCCTACTGTTGGCCTTTCCGTCTGTACCTTCCAGATACTCGGCGCGCACATCTATCGGTTTACTTTTTAGGTTGATGCCTGCCGACCAGCGGTTGCGGCGGTAATTATCGCCTGCGGCGATGTCGGGGTTGTATGTGGAGGCAGCTACTGCATGACCTTCGCCGCGGATGAACGAACCGTGTAGCGACAGCCATTTGAGTGGATGGAGCGAGAGACTGCCTACGATGTCTTTGGCACGGTTGCGGTCTTTTACGTTGATGCCTGTCCCATTCATGATTGCCAGATTATAATCTGCCCAGCCACCGAACAGGCTGCCATAGAGCAGCAGTCCCAGATCGCGTCCGGTGCTGGCGCCATACAGCGGGTCGCTGCCATCGACACCTGCCAGGTAGCTTACTCCTTGCGAGTAGCAACCAATCAGTTCGGTGTTGCAGGGCGACAGGGGGTTCTCGAGGGAGTACATGGTTTTAAACTCGCCGATGCGGAGGGTCAGCTCGGGCAAAAACCGATATTCGGTGTAAATCTCCATCAACTGCCTGCCCGGACCGAAGTCGAACATGAAGTAGCATTTCCAACGGTCGGTAATCTTTCCGTCGGCCATAAAGATGATGCGTTTAATATCGAACGTACTGTTTCCGCCGTCGGCATGGTCGGCAGTAAACCCGAATTGGGCATATCCGCTCAGAGCAATACGCTCTTTGAGCGTGTTAACGAGTGAAGGAGCGGCTGTTTCCTGTGCGATGAGAGAGGTCGATAGAAGCAATGACAGTGATAGCAGTAATGACTTCATAAGATACATGTAGATATAGATGATGTATGTAGATATAGATGTGGTGCGATGAAAATGTGGCGATGCGCTACAAGTTATATGGGCACATCACCACATTATTATAATAAACTACCGTTTTTGCTATGCGTTAACGGCAGCAATACCGGGCAGTATCTTGCCTTCGATGGCTTCGAGCAGTGCACCGCCGCCGGTAGATACGTATGACACGCCGTCGGCTAAACCGAACTTGTTGACGCAAGCCACCGAATCGCCGCCGCCTACCAGCGAGAATGCGCCGTTCTTGGTAGCCTCGACAATAGCTTCGCCTACGGCACGCGAACCGTGTGTGAAGTTCTCGAACTCGAACACACCGGTTGGTCCGTTCCACAAGATGGTTCTCGAGCTTTTAATCACCTCGGCAAAGAGTTCTTCGCTATCGGGACCGATGTCTAATCCTTCCCATCCGTCGGGAATCTGGTTTACGGGGCAGAACTTGGTGTTGGCATCGTTAGAGAACGCATCGGCAATCTTGGCGTCGGTAGCCAATACGAGGTTCACTCCTTTCTCTTTGGCTTTCTTTATCAAGTCGAGCGCCAAGTCTAATTTGTCCATCTCACAGATAGAGTTACCTACGCTACCACCCATCGCCTTGGTAAAGGTGTAGGTCATGCCGCCGGCAATAATCAGGTTGTCGACCTTGCTCAGCAGGTTCTCTATGATTTCGATCTTCGACGAAACTTTCGAGCCTCCCATGATGGCAGTAAACGGACGCTGAATGTTGTTCAGTACGCGGTCTACGGCTTTTACCTCTTTTTCCATCAGGTAACCGAACATCTTGTGGTCTTTGTCGAAGTATTGAGCCATCAGCGCCGTAGAGGCGTGTGCGCGGTGCGCGGTTCCGAAGGCGTCGTTTACATAGCAGTCGGAATACGAAGCCAACTTCTTGGCAAACTCTTTCTGACTTTCCTTGACAGCCTTCTTGGCGGCAGCTTTTACCTCGTCGGTAGCATCGTCTGCCAGCCCGCGGGGTTTGCCCTCTTCTTCGGCATAGAAGCGCAGGTTCTCCAGCATCAACACTTCGCCCGCTTGTAAGGCAGCAGCTTTGATGGCAGCCTCTTCGCCCATGCAGTCGGCAGCAAACTGTACCTCTACACCCAGCAACTCGGATACATGAGGCAGAATGTGCTTCAGCGAGTATTTATCGGTAACCCCTTTCGGACGACCGAGATGTGAACCGATAATGACGCTTCCGCCATCGGAAAGAATTTTTTTCAGCGTGGGGAGTGCAGCCCGGATGCGGGTGTCGTCGGTGATGTTGAAATGTTCGTCCAACGGAACATTGAAGTCTACGCGGACAAATGCCTTTTTACCGGCAAAATTGAATTGATCAATGGTCATGATACTCTAAATTTTATATGTAAACTATAATCTTACTGTTTCCTTTATTTAAGCACGCAAAAGTACATGATTTATTTGAAATACCTATCCAATAGGTCTGTATTATCGCATTTCATAATTATTTTTAGACTAAAGTTTTGGAGCATATTGCGATATATACTAATTTTGTTCCACACTTTTAAAAACAGATAAAAAAATGAAACCAACCATCATTATTGGCGATATTCATGGCCTGACTTACTGGAAAGAAGTTATCAAGCAGAACCCCGACTGCCGGTATATCTTCATGGGTGACTATCTCGACCCTTATACGCATGTGTCCTACCCCGAACTGATTGGAAACCTGAATGATGTGATAGCCTTTAAAGAGGCGCACCCCGACGAGGTCATTCTCCTGCTGGGGAATCACGATATGCACTATATTACAGAAAAGATGCCGCCGTGTAGCCGCTACAACTATTCGATAGAAAAAGAGGTAGGCGATATCTTTTTTAGTAACAGAGCACTGTTTCAATATGCTTTTCAAGACGGACGATACCTCTTCACCCATGCCGGCGTGACGCAACCTTGGTTCGATGACGACTTCAAAGGCGACATTATGCGCAACATTGCCGACCAACTTAATCATCCGGCTAACGAAGAACAAGACCTCGCACTCTACTTCTGCAGCCACCATCGCGGCGGTCCGAACGACAACAGCGGAATCTTCTGGACAGATATCGCCGAGATGGAAAGGTCTCCCTTGAAAGGCTTCACGCAAGTGGTAGGGCATAACCGTGTGCGCGATATCCTCACCCGTACTGCCAACGACGGCATCGTGATATTCTGCGATTGTCTGTTCAATAAGAAGTATTTGAAGTTGTAAGATAGAGAATGGTCACTATTATGAATCGACACACCATTACAGTATTAACCCTCCTGCTTTGCCTGCTCACCGCTTGCAAACCGGGAACAAAGAAAGGACAGAACATGAACGAAGAAACCCAATTGAAGATTGAAACTACAATGGGAAACCTTGTTGTAAAGCTCTACAACGAAACACCGAAGCATCGCGATAACTTCATCCGGTTGGCTGAAGCGGGTACTTATGACGGTACGCTGTTTCACCGAGTCATCAAAGACTTTATGGTACAAGCAGGAGACCCCGAATCTAAAAACGCCGCGAAGGGAACCATGCTGGGAGGAGGCGATGTAGGTTACACCATACCAGCCGAATTTGTCTATCCTAAATATTATCACAAGCGCGGCGCGTTGGCAGCAGCCCGACAAGGCGACAACGTGAATCCGGAGAAAGCATCGTCGGGGTGCCAGTTCTATATCGTATGGGGGAAGACGTTTAGCGACAGTACCCTGATTCGGATGGCCACACAACGCAACAACCAGCGATTGGAAAACACATTCAATGCCTTGGCGCAAACGCGCATGAAGGATATTTATAAAATGCGCAAAAACAACGATCAGGAGGGGTTGATGAATCTCCAAGATGCACTCTTCATTCAAGCACAGGCAGAAGTAGATAGGCAACCGGAATTCAGGTTCACCCCCGAGCAGATAAAAACCTATACCACCATTGGAGGTACTCCGCATCTCGATGGTGACTATACCGTATTCGGAGAGGTGGTGAGCGGATTAGAGCTTGTCGACAAAATGCAACAAGCGAAGACCGACAGCCACGACCGTCCGCTCAATGACATTAAAATAATCAAAGTAACCGTGCTCAAATAACACACGCAACCTTGACACTATTCTTTAAACAGTACGGTGCACACTACAAAGCTTTGCTTCGACTGGGCTTTCCTATCATCATCGGGCAGCTGGGAATGATTATTCTCGGTGCTGCCGACACGTTTATGGTCGGGCATCACAGTACTGCCGAGCTGGCTGCTTCATCGTTTGTCAACAACCTCTTCACGCTCTGCATCATCTTCAGTACCGGATTCTCTTATGGACTGACGCCGGTTGTGGGTGAGTTGTACGGCACTCGTCGCTATCCGGAGGCGGGGCAGGCATTGCGTTGTAGCTTATTTGCCAACTTGCTGGTGGCGTTACTCCTTACCCTCATCATGCTGGTGGTTTACTTCCATGTGGAACGCATGGGGCAGCCCGATGAACTGATGGTCTTCATCAAGCCCTACTTCCTCGTGTTGCTCGTTTCGCTTCTGTTTGTGCTGTTATTCAATGCTTTTAAGCAGTTCACCGACGGCATTACCGACACCCAAACAGGTATGTGGCTACTATTGGGAGGTAACACACTGAATATTGCAGGCAACTATGTGTTGATATATGGTAAATTGGGCTTCCCGGAACTGGGTTTGTTGGGTGCAGGCATCAGCACATTGGCATCGCGTATCGTCATGGTGCTGGCGTATCTGGTTATTGTGATGCGCCAACAGCGCTTTGCCCGCTATCGGGCAGGGTTCTTCGGGCTGGGCTGGTCGCGTGCGCAGTTCAAGCGATTGAATGCGCTGGGCTGGCCGGTCGGGTTACAGATGGGAATGGAAACAGCCTCGTTCAACTTCAGTACCATTATGGTAGGTTGGCTGGGAGTGGTAGCATTGGCGTCACATCAGATTATGCTTACCGTGTCGCAGTTTGCCTTCATGCTCTATTACGGCATGGGAGCAGCCATTGCCGTGCGGGTAAGTAACTTTAATGGGCAACGCGATGCCGTTAATGTGCGTCGTTCGGTATACGCCGGCTATCACTTGATTGTGGGAATGACCATCTTCATGATGTGCCTGCTTTTCTTCTGCCGCTATCATGTAGGCGGATGGTTTACCAACGATGCCGAGGTATCGGCGCTGGTCGCTGCGTTGTTCATCCCTTTTCTGATCTATCAGTTTGGCGACGGACTGCAAATCACTTTTGCCAACGCTCTGCGCGGCATAGCCGATGTGCGTCCCATGATGTGGATGGCGTTTGTTGCCTACTTCCTCATCTCGTTGCCGGCAGGCTACTTCTTCGGTTTTGTGCTGGAGTGGGGAACGATAGGAATATGGATGGCATTCCCGTTTGGTTTAACGAGTGCAGGAGTCATGTTCTGGTTCCGTTTCCGTAAGAAGATGCAAGCAAATGTAAACTAAGTTTGATGTGTGATTGTTTACGTTCCATCAGGCTACAAACTCCCTATGAGAACAAAGAAACAATGGATTAAATGGGTGGTATGGCTACTACTGTCGCCCGTCGTGCTCTTCTTGGTACTGATGATACTGCTTTACATCCCACCCGTGCAGAATCTGCTGCGCGAGCGGGCAACGATGTATGCCTCCCAAGCTACCGGCATGACCATTCGGATAGAGCGCATCGATCTGCGCTTCCCGCTCAATCTGTTGGTTAGCGGGGTGCAGGTGATACAACAACCCGATACCCTGCTCTCGTTGGAACATCTCAACATACGCATACAAGCCACCCCCTTGTTGAAAGGACGCGTCGAGATAGACGGTATAACCCTGAGTAATACGGCGATCAATTCGGCACAGCTGATAGAGGGACTATATATAAAAGGTGTAGTCGGAAACTTCTCTCTTAGCGGTAGCGGCATCGAACTTGAAAACGAAACCGTTGAGCTAAGCAAGGTCTCTTTGGCAGATACTCATCTGACCGTGATGATGACCGATAGCGTTGCCGCATCGACCGACACTACCACCACCACGTTGCGCTGGCAGGCACGTTTGCATACACTTGCGCTTCGAAACATCTCGGTCAATGTACAGATGCCGACAGACAGTCTCTCTGCAAGCGTTCGTATCGGCGAGGCACAGCTCAGCGAAGCTACTGCCGACTTGTCGCGTCAACGGTATGCGTGGCAGCAGTTTCGGCTTGCGGATGCATCGGTCGACTACAACGAACTCATCGCTCTGCGCAACATACAGCTGGGTGTCGATTCTCTCACACTGCAGCCGACGCAGCTAAGTGCTGTATTGCGCGAATGTTCGCTCTATGAACGGTCGGGACTGACCATTACCTCCCTTACCGGAAGCGTTGCCGCCGATACGTCGACCATCCGCATTCCCCGTCTGCAACTGCTTACTCCACACAGCGAGATAATGCTTTCCGCCCTCGCCGATCTGAGTCTGAACCTGAATGCCCGTATCGATGCCTATATAGGCAAGCCCGACGTACTCTTCTTCCTGAGCGGATTACCACAGACGTTTCGCAACGCTTACCCTTCGCGCCCGTTGACGATGCACGCCGCCGTTGCCGGCAACCTGAAGCAGCTCAAACTTACCCGCTTGAGCGCCGACTTACCAGGCGCCTTGAGCCTCAGTGGCAGCGGAGAGCTTACCGACCTCACCGATAGCCTTACTCGTAGCGGCACGTTGCAGGCGCAACTGTTGACGCAAGACCTCAACTTCCTTACGACTGTTGCCGACAGCGCTACCCGCGCCTCGATAACCATACCCGACAGCATGCGCCTCTTCACCCGCCTCGGAGTGCAGGGTAGTCGACTTGCTGCCGATATGAATCTCACCTTGTCGCACGACAGCTCGCAACACACCGGTAGCATCAACCTGCATGCCCGTTACGACATGGCAACACAAGCTTATAATGCCGGTATGGCAGTCAGTAACTTGCAGATGCACCGTTTCCTGCCGCTCGATTCTGTTTATAACCTTAGCGCTACATGGGTTGCCCGCGGAAGGGGCTTCGATCTTGACAGTCCGAGCCTTACTGCCGACGTGCGTGCCTCACTGAATGAATTGCATTACGGACGGCGTCACTTCTCGAATGTGACGCTGGAAGCATCTGCCCGCTACGATTCCACCAAGGTCACACTCACTGCAGGCGACCTGCTCTTCCGCTTTCGTGCCCGCAGTTCACTCAGCGCTTTGATGAAACGCGGCACTACCGTCGCAGCTTTGTTGGAAGACCAATTGAAGATGCGCTATATCGACCATGCTGCCTTGCGACGTTCACTCCCTTCGGCAGCCTTGGGCATGCGTGCCGGTCCCGATAATCCGTTGAGCGACTATCTGCGCGAGCAAGGCGTTCGCTATCACGACTTGAACCTGCTCTTTACCCTCTCTCCCCAACGGGGCATTAACGGACGCACCTCTTTGCACGGATTGCGTATGGATTCGTTGCAACTCGATACGATATTCTTTGCCATCAGGCAAGATACTGCCCGCATGACCCTGCAAGGCGGTGTGGTCAATGCGCCCGGTCATCCGCAATATGTCTTCCGTAGTACGCTTACGGGGGAGATACGTAACAACGATGCCGACCTCTTAGTAAACTTCCTCGACGAGCATGGACATACGGGGCTGAATCTGGGCATTAACGCCCGTCCCATCGTAAACGGAGGCAGACGTGGACGTGCCAACGGCGTAGCATTCAAGCTGATACCGGAACAGCCTGTTATTGCCTTCCGCCAATTCCATTTCAACGATAACCGGAACTGGATTTATCTGCACGACAATATGCGCATGTATGCCAATGTGGAGATGACCGACAAAGAAGATATGGGCTTTCGGTTGCAATCGGTAGCTACCGACACCGTATCGCTACAAAACATGAACATAGAGCTGCAGCGCTTCCGGCTGGATGAAATAAGCCGAATCGTTCCCTATATGCCCCGTCTGACCGGTCTCCTCTCTGCCGAAGCCAATTATGTGCAAACCGAGCAATCGCTTCAGGTATCTGCCGAAGCCGATATTAATCAACTTACCTACGAAGGGCAACCGGTAGGCAATCTCGGCGCCGGCGCTACGTGGCTACCCGGCGGAACCGGTGTGCACTATCTCAATGCCTACTTCACCGTCGGAGGCGAACAGGTGATCAACGCCGATGCTACGCTCCGGCAAAACGGAGGACGCGACAGCATCGACGTAACCACCACTTTCGAACATTTTCCGATGGATTTAGCCAACAGCTTTATTCCCGAACAGATGATAACCCTAAGTGGAGATGTCGACGGCGAAGTAAATATTACCGGCAATTTGAATAAGCCGAAAATGTTGGGACAGATGGTGTTAGACAGCGTATCTGTTTATGCCCGACAGGCAGGAGCACGATATAATTTCGACAATCACCCCATAAGCATCGAAGACAACAAGCTGCTTTTTAATAAGTTTGCTATCTATACCACCGGCGCCACACCCTTTACGATCGATGGTAGTGTAGATTTTCGCAACTTGCAAAAGCCTACTGCCAATCTCTCGCTGGAAGCCAAAAACTACACCCTGCTGGATGCGCGACGTACCCGAGAAAGCCTGATATACGGTCAGGTATATGTCGATCTGAAAGCCACCGTGCGCGGACCGCTCGACGCCTTGACTATGCGGGGGAGCATGAGCTTGCTACCCAATACCGATGTGACTTATGTGCTGGAAAACTCTCCTTTGACGGTCGAAGACCGATTGGGCGAACTGGTTACCTTTACCTCGTTTAACGATACCACCGTTGTGAAGCAAGATAGCAACGCCCCTGCCATGTCGCTGGGCGGAATGAACATGCTGATGTCGCTCAATATTGCCGAATCGGTCAGGTTGCGAGCTGACCTCAGCGCCGACCGCAGCAGCAGGGTCGAACTGGAAGGAGGAGGAACACTCAACCTGCAATACACTCCTCAGGGCGAGCTTACCTTGGCAGGGCGCTACACGCTGATAGGGGGAATGATGAAGTATCAACTGCCCGTCATTCCATTGAAGGAGTTTCAGTTTGTCAACGGTAGTTATGTCGATTGGACAGGAAACCCCATGAATCCTACTCTTAACTTGAAAGCAACAGAACGGGTACGCGCTTCGGTGACCGACGACAGCGACAACTCGCGTATGGTAAACTTCGATGTGTCGGTCAGCATCAAGAACAGGTTAGAGAATCCGGAACTCTCTTTCGGCATCGATGCACCCGAAGATGTGGAAGTGCAAAACGAACTGGCAACCATGGGCGACGACGAACGCAGCAAGCAGGCAGTAGCCATGCTGGCTACAGGCATCTATCTGAAGAGTGGTGTGAAGGGAGGCGGACTAAACATGGGAACTGCCCTGAACTCCGTACTTACGAGCCAGATTAACTCTATCGTCGGCACCTCGCGCAACGTATCGCTCAACGTGGGAGTGGAAGAATCGAACGCTGCCGAAGGCGACCGAACTACCAATTACAGCTTCCGCTATTCGCAACGCTTCTTCAACGACAGGGTGCAGATCATTATCGGCGGAAAGGTATCTACCGGAACCAATGCGACCAACAATGTAGAGTCGTTTATCGACAATGTATCTCTGGAATACCGGCTCGACGGAAGCGGTACACGCTACATCCGGGCGTTTCACAATAAGAACTATGAGAGTGTGCTCGACGGCGAGATAACCGAAACCGGCGTGGGATTGGTGCTCAGACGAAAGGTCAACAACTTGGGCGAACTGTTTATCTTCCGGAAAAAGAAAGAATAAAATTGGATTATATAAGAACTCGTAAAGACAATGAGAAAGTACCTGTATCCTGAAGAGACTTTTGTCGAAAAACCGAAATGGTCGCCCCACTGCTGGGTAAATGTAGAGTGCCCCGATGAGGACGATATGCGGTTCCTGACCGATTCATTGCACCTGCCCGACGATTTTCTCACCGATATTGCCGACCCTGACGAACGTCCCCGCACCGAGCGCGAAGAGGATTGGTTATTGACCATTCTGCGCATCCCTATGCGGAACACACAAGGCAGCGTGCCGTTTGTTACCGTTCCGATCGGCATTATAACCAATCAGGAGGTGTTGGTAACGGTGTGCTACTATCATACCGAGATGCTTCCCGACTTCGTCGAGTATTCACGGCGCAAACATACGGTAGTGATCAATAAACTCGACTTCATTCTGCGTATGATAAATTCCTCTTCTGTATGGTTTCAGCAATATCTGAAAGAGATATATAGCCGTGTAAACAGTGCCGAAAAAGAGTTGGAGAAGAGCATCCGCAACGAAGACCTGCTGCAACTAATGAAGTTGCAAAAGAGTTTGGTTTTCTTCAATACCTCGCTGCGCGGCAACGAAATCATGATTGGACGCCTGCGGAATATCTTTCAAGAATCCAGCCATCTGGATATAGATTTGGTCGAGGATGTGATTATTGAGCTAAAGCAAGCCTCCAACACGGTTAATATTTACAGCGACATCCTGACCGGTACGATGGATGCCTTTGCCAGCGTCATCTCTAACAACGTAAACGCCATCATGAAGCGCATGACCAGTTTTTCGATCACCCTGATGATCCCTACGCTGATAGCCAGCTTCTATGGCATGAATGTCACCATCAGGGAGTTCCCTTATGCCTTTTTCATCATTATCGCCGTATCAGCCTTGTTGTCGGCGGTGGCATTTCTGTGGTTCAGAAAGATACGGTGGTTCTGACTATTTCTTCCGTATCTTGGGGTACTTGTTGTGGAAACGATAACCAACGCCCAGCATCAAGTGATTGGGGTTGTGAAACTCTTGCAGGCTGTACCCCAAGTGCAGGTAGGTGTTGCGCAACAGGTCGATCTTGAGGTAGAGCATCTGGTACCACGACTGCTTGTTGCGATGGGCTACGATGTTCCGACCCATGCCTACGCCTACCGTGAAGTAGGGCATTGTGTATTCTACACGTCCCGACAATCCCAATGCGATGCGTTGTATGAAGGGGGCGGATACTTCTGTATAATTGGGCTTATCATTGCTGAGTGTATAGTTAGGCTCTTCATTCAACGGGCGCGCGCTCAATCCTGTACTGGTGTCGTAAGTGGCATCCAGTGATACGCCGGTACGCAATCGGTAATTGAAGTTATACATGGGTGAGAAAGAGAATCCTGCCACCCAATGTCTATTCAATGACAATACCCGCTTGTCTTCATAAGGTATACCCGCTTTCTTCCAAGCGCCAAAGAGGGTGAGGTCGTAGCTGATATGACGTGGAAAAGCGGGAAGGATAGATCGGTCGCGATGGGTCGGTTCGCCCCACAAGGCACGATTGAAGTGATAGGCTACCGCCATGCGCAAACCGATACTGTTCAGTCCGGCATTAGGAAAACGGGTATTGCCGTTCGAGAAGTGAGTGGCAGAGACACCCATTGAGAAGTCGAAGTAACGCGATACCTCCCAATTCAGGTACACCCCGGCATTCAGATAGAAGTTGGCAGGCGAGCCTATGATAATGTTGTTGAAGTTATTGTCTTCGTCGTAGGGCTTCCAACCGAAAGATATGCCGAACTCCCAGTTGTAATCGAGGGTAAGGCGGTGGCTCAATGGTGTGATGGGAGCGCCCTGAAAGAGATAGAACGTGGTGGGCGTTCCCAGTTCGCGGTCGTTGCCTACGTGATAGAATCCCACACCTATCCCCTGATAGGCGGATCCGAAGATGCGTCCGGCTTCGCTCTGGGGTCGAAGCTGAAAGGCATACTTCAGGTGTGCGCTCCACTCCATCTCGTGACCGACTATGAAGTGGTGGGTCGGGAAGATATATCCCGGTCGGTATTCGGCTCCGACTTTATGTATGAATCCTTTGGAAAATCGGGGTATGGTATCTTCTTGTGCATGGGCAATCAGTGCACAAACAAGCACGACACCCGTAAGTGTCGTTCGCAGTCGTAACGTTCGTAATGTATGGGTAAACAGCACTCCTCTATATGCTATCTTCTCTATCCGAGCAGCTCTTTCACTTTGGCAGAGATGGCACGTCCTTCTGCTAATCCAGCCAACTGCTTGGAGGCTATGCCCATTACTTTGCCCATATCCTTGCCACCGGTAGCGCCGGTTTGGGCAATGATGGCACGCAAAGCGGCTTCCAGTTCATAGGCAGATAGTTGTTTGGGAAGATAGGTCTCGATTACTTTTACTTGTGCCAGTTCGGCATCAGCCAAGTCCGGACGGTTTTGTGCACTGTATATATCGGCAGCATCTTTGCCCTGTTTAGCCAACTTCTGAATGATTTTCAGCGCTGCGTCGTCGGTCAGTGTGTCGTTGGCGCCCGGAGCGGTTTTGGCTTCGAGGAATACTTTTTTGATGTTGCGCAAGGCTTCGAGTGTCACCTTGTCGCGTGCTTTCATTGCGGTTTTAATGTCTTCGCTGACTTGTTCAAACAGTGTCATATTTAACTTGAAATTAAATGTCGGGGGGTATTATTCAAAAGAGATCACTCCGTTTTCCATCGTCTCTGCCTGTTGCTCTTCGGCTTGAACTTGTTCCTGCTCTTCGGCTTTGGCTTTGATGGCATTCAGCGTAATCTTGTTGCGTTTATACGTAGGCGTGTCCTCCACGAGTGCGATGATTTTGGCGTTGTCGAGTTCGTCGGGTTGGAAGAGATAGATGTTGTGCATTCGGGAGCGTCGTCTTCTGTTTCCTATTCCGTAGTAATTTTCACGGCGTTTCCGTTTCTTTTCTTCTTTGGCTTCCTGTTCTGCCATCTGTTTTTGCTCTTCTGCCGAGCGTTTGGACAACCGGTCGTCATACTGCTTGACGTGTATGTCGCGTATACCGAATCCGGTAGCGAGGATTGTCACTTTGACCTTGTTATCCAGCTTTTCGTCATAAGCCATACCGAGCTTGGTTTCTACATCGCGTGTAAAACGGCTCATGAATGCGTCTATCTCGTCCATTTCCGGCATCTGTAGTTTGCCTCGTTTCGGATCGTATGCGATGTTGAAGAGAATCTTCTTCGAGTTATAAATGTCGTTATTGTTGAGCAACGGAGAGTATTGTGCGTTGCGTATGGCGTCGCTGACGCGTCTTTCGCCTTCGCCATAGCCGGAACTCATAATGGCTACGCCGCCATCCTTGAGGATGGTTTTAACGTCGTTGAAGTCGAGATTGATTCTTCCCGTCAGCGTAATGGTTTCGGCAATGCTTTTGGCAGCGATGGCGAGTGTGTTGTCGGCTTGTGCAAACGCGTCGTCGACAGAGAGATCTCTGTATATTTCACTCAGTTTTTCGTTGTTGATAACGAGCAGGGCATCGACATTCTTGCTGATCTCTTCTACGCCGTCGAGCGCTTGGTCGATCTTCTTGTCGCCTTCCCATCTGAACGGGATGGTGACGATGCCTACGGTGAGAATATCCATCTCTTTGGCAATGCGTGCAATGACGGGTGCTGCTCCGGTACCGGTTCCGCCTCCCATGCCGGCTGTGATAAACACCATCTTGGTGCCGTCTTGCAGCCTGCGTTTAATCTCGTCGGCACTCTCTTCGGCGGCTTCGCGGGCGCGGTTGGGGCGGTTGCCTGCTCCCAGCCCTTCTTTGCCGAGTTGCAGCTTGTCGGGCACATCCGAGTATTGCAATGCCTGATTGTCGGTATTGCAAAGCAAGAACGATACGTTGTGTATACCTTCCTTATACATGTGGGTGACGGCGTTGCCGCCTCCTCCGCCCACTCCGACCACTTTGATGATTCGCGGATGAGCTGTAGGGAAATCGAATTTTCCAATAATGTCGTCCATAATTGATATATGTTTGATAGACTTTACAAAAGTAAATAATAAAATCCGGTTCGTGTACAGTTATAATATAAAAATTGTTTCGTCTCCACAAATATTGCGTATTTTCATCCGCAGAGGTCTTTGTTCGGAGCCGATACAACCATTCCAGACGGTGCCGGTCTTATTGCCGTTCTTAATGACATAATCCCAATTTGTCTATTTTGATTTCGCTATCGCTGTGCCAGGGTATCTCTTTATCGGCATTTGCACTGTCTAAGCTTATCCACTCAATCGTTTCTAATCCGTCTTCACTGATGGTAAGATGTTTGTAGGATTTCTTTTTACCTAAAGTGGCTTGTTGCTGTCCTTTCTTGTTCAGCTCTTCTATTTTTCGGCAGACGCGGTCGCTATGGAAGTTCGTAACATACACTTTCCATTCGGCTTCATCTTCTACTACAACGCTATCCAGTACCTCTTTCAAGTCGCGCAATTCTATCTCGATGAGGGTATTGTTGTTTTCGCAGGATATCTTTAAAAAGAGATAGGTTTTGATGGCTTCTATCTGCGCATCGCGCATCTTCCCTTGCCGCATCATGTAGTCGGTTAATTCACCAACGGTACATGCGGCTGATCGGAACCATAAATCTCGCTTCTTCCTGATTAATTTATAGAGCATTTTACATTTCGCTGTCTTCGAAAAAGGTTTTTGTGACATTATCCCACCATTTACTCAGACCCTTGCTTTTCCCGTTCTTCTCTTTTCCTCCTTTTTCTGTTTTTCCTGTCTTCTCTTTTTTTTCTTTTTCTTTTTTCTCTTCCTCTTCTTTCTGCCGACGTATTCGTATTTCTTCAGTTAGTCGGCGCATCCCCTCGTCATTTTCGAAGAGGTCGGGTTGCGGAGGTGTAACGGTTGGTGTGTCGTCGGGTTGTGGCGCTACGGGTTGCGACATCTCTTTCGGTTTGACGCAGTTGTCGCGTCCGGCAACCAGCAGAGCTACGATGGTGCAGCAAGTGCCGTCGTTCTTGAGGGTCTCTTTATGGCCCGACAGAGGTGCTTGTACGGTCGGTGCGATGCGTACTTTGTTCTGTTTGGTTCGTTTGCGGAATATCTCGTCTATGTTCTTCAAATTGCTTCCTCCTCCGGCGAATACGATACCCGAGAGTAGATGGTCGGCATAGCCGGAGTATTGTATCAGGTTCCATACGTTGTCTATAATCTCATCGGTACGTGCAGCTACGAAGTCGTTGAGCGTGGCAAGTTCTATCATTCTGCCGTCGGATAGTGTACATACAGCAGGGGTATCGCTCTCTTCCTCTTCGTAATAGGCATCTCCGTAGGTCAGCTTGAGTTGTTCGGCTTCACCCTCTTCGACTTTCAGGGCGGTGATGTCGCGGGTGATATTGTTTCCTCCCAGCGGCACTACAGCGAGATAGCGCAGCAAGTTGCTTTTGTAAACACTGATGGTGGTGGTAGTGGCGCCAAAGTCGACCAATGCACATCCCGAGCGCATCTCGGTTTCCGTCAGTACGGCTTTTGCCTGTGCAATGGGGGCGATCAACAGCTCGGCTATTTCAACGTCGGCATGCTGAAAGCTCTGCTCCAGATTTTTTTTGAGGGCTGTTCGGGCGACAATGTTGAGGAACTGTCCGGTGATGTTGTGTCCGGCAACGCCTACGGCATCGACCTGCCGGGTGTTGTCGATGCGGTACTCTTGCGGTGCTACATCCAGAATATCCATATCTTCGACCGGATAGGTCAGATTTTCGTCACAGATGCTGTCGACGAGGGCTTGCGATACGGTATCTCCTTCGATGGTGCGGCTGACAGCGTTCTTCTGTGTATGAAGCGACATGCCGCCTATGGCTGCATATACTTTCGTAACACATAGGTTGTCGAGCTGTGCATTGAGCCGGTCGACAATCGATGCGATGGCTTGCGCCGCCTTATCAATGTTGTAAACAAGCCCTTTGTGAACAAATGAGGTGGCATTCTCTTGTACATAAGCCAAGATATGCAGTGCTCCGTCGGGCGTCTTTTGCCCTGCAATTCCTGCAATGCGCGAAGAACTTAACTCAACGGCGGCGATAATTTCGGTAATAGCCATAGTGTTTGTAATTATTGTTTTTTGGTGCAAATAATTTGATTATCAAATTCAACACTGATACGTGAGTATTTGTTCCAACCCACATGATTCAGCGCTTTTTCATAAAAACGTTTGGCACGTGCCAATTTGTTTTGATAGTTATCCAATTTACCCAAATATAGAATGTGGTTGCCTACGAGGGGAATCAGTTCTATGTTATGGTTAGGTAAGACGTTGATCTGTTCTATTTGTGATTTCCAAAACTTATTCTGCTGCAAAAATAGGGCAAATGGACGTAGGTTGGTCGTCGCAAACGATTCTTCTATTCGTCCGGTTGCTATAGGCAGATGGGTTACATTCTTTATATCGGGTAGAATGATGGTACCTTCCTTGTCGATATAGTAACTCTTCGTACTGTTGAGATATACACGCAGAATGGGTATGCGCTGGCTTACTTCCACGCAGATGTTGTTGTCTATCGTCTTATAGCAGTTCACCGATGCTACAAGGGGTTGCCGGGCAAGTTCGTTTTCCAAGGTCAGGCAAAGGATGTCGTCCATCGGTCTGCCCACGGGGTTGATGCCTTTGGCTGTCAGCAGTTCGGTTATCTCCTTCTTGGTTATGAATCCGGTGTTTACCGAATCTTTGATAATCAGCGTTATGTCACGACATACGGCATCTGTCGGCTTTCGGTTGAAAGTGGTGACTGCTACTACCAAGTAGGTTGCCACTACTGCCAGTATCACTATGAGTACGATTCTACGAAATATTTTCATGTTTTGTCCATGATTTTTGCGATGTCGTTTACCAGATCGTCTATATCTCCTGCCCCCAGCACAATCAGTACGTCGAGCGGGTGGGCGGCAAGGAAGTCGAGCAGCTCTGCTTGGGGGCAGTACCATTTGTGGGTGCCCGGGCTGAGGTGGTGATAGATGAGTTGGGCATGAACGCCCTCAATGGGTTGTTCGCGTGCCGGATAGATGTCGGTCAGTATCACTTCGTCGGCAAGCGACAGGGCGGCGGCAAACTCGTTAAAAAAGTCGCGGGTGCGGGTATATAGATGGGGCTGAAAGAGCGCGGTGATTTTGCGTCCGGCATACAGTTCGCGTATGGAGCGTATACTCTGCGCTATCTCGGCAGGATGGTGTGCATAGTCGCTCACCAGCACGGCATGAGCCGTTTTGAGATGGAAGTCGAAGCGTCGGTCTATCCCCCGAAAGCTTGCCATGCCGCGACGTATCTCGTCGTTGGTCACTCCGCATAGATGTGCCATTGCCATGGCGGCAATGCCGTTTTCGATGTTGATGCTGACGGGTACGCCCAGCCTGATTTGGTCGATGCGTGCATCGGGGGCAATGAAGTCGAAGGTGATCTCTCCGCCGCCGATATGGATATTGGCAGCATGGTAGTCGCCTTCGGTGCGCGAATAGGTATATAGATGTACACTTGGATGCAGGTCGGGCTTCAGGGCGATGTCTTTGTGCATAATCAGGACGCCGCCGGGTTGAATCAGCGTGGTGTAGTGGCGGAAGCTCTCCAGATAGGCTTCCGGCGTGCCGTAAATATCCAGATGGTCGGGGTCGGTGGCTGTGATGACACTCATCAGGGGCGAGAGCCAATGAAACGAGCGGTCGTACTCATCGGCTTCTATCACCGTATAGGGTGAAGTGGCGGAGAGTAGCAGGTTGGTGTGGTAGTTTTTCGAGATGCCTCCCAGAAAAGCGGTACACCCTATGTGTGATTCGTGCAGCAGGTGGGCTGTCATGGTGGAGGTGGTCGTTTTTCCGTGTGTGCCGGCTACACAGAGACCTTTGCTGCTGCGGGTGATGATGCCCAGCACTTGTGCCCGCTTCTGTATCTCGAAGCCGTTGGCGCGGAAGTAGCTTAGCTCGGCATGGGTGGCGGGGATGGCAGGGGTGTATATCACTATGGTATGTGCTTTATCACGACAAAAGTCGGGAATGAGATCTATTCGATCCTCGAAGTGTATCTGTGCGCCTTCAGCTCTGAGCTGGGCTGTGAGAGCGGTAGAGGTACGGTCGTAGCCTGCTACCTGCTTATTGTGGGAAAGGAAGTAGCGAATCAAGGCACTCATTCCGATGCCTCCGGCGCCGACGAAATAAATTGACTGAATAGTATCAATATCCATGATGCATTGAATATAAAAGCCTGCAAAGATAAGCAAAAAGAATAGTTACCCGACAGTTTTTTGCATGGTTTCTTTAGTGCACAAAACTACATCGTTGCAGTATGGCTTGTGGCAAGGTATGATGCCGATCTGCAAATCATGCCGGCACGTTCGCGCGAACACCTCCGCTCAAATCACCCACTAAAGGTCGAAGAATAGTCGATAAAAGTGTGCAGGTTCCTTGATATTGGCATCCATGTCGGTTCATCATTGTCGTCTAACGGTGGTTGACCGCGCGTCCAACGGTGGTTGACCGCGCGTCCAACGGTGGTTAGCCGCGCGTCCAACGGTGGTTGTGCGGCATTTCGTCGTGCTGAATATCGTTTCATCCTCCTGCCAAACAGTCTTTTACGTT
>JAISIN010000026.1 GCA_031262085.1 Prevotellaceae bacterium | reverse complement strand
GTCTTCACCACCGCATCGGCTCTGCCGCGGGCGCTGCGCACTTCGGCTTGCACGAAGGCACCTATCAGGGTAAGCACCACGTAGAAGATGGCTTGGTAGTGACGTTCGGTGTCGTCGCTCAGCTCGTAAGGGATGCCGGCAAAGAATACTTTCATGCCTTCGAGGAAGTTTTCTACGTCTCCGGCATCGAGCTGGTCAAGGAAGTTGTTGATGTGCGAAGCGGTATTGCCATCGGGTACGGTGGTGTAGTAGGGTGATAAGAATTTGATAAATCCATAACGTACCTCTTCGTTGGGAAAGCCCAACGTGTACAATCGTCTTTTCGGTTGATAATCCACGATGGTGAGGTAGCCACTCTGGTAGATGAGTGGGATGGGGTTGCTCTTGTCTGCCTTATATTCGTCGAAGTCGCTACTTGCCATGCGGGCGCCGTCTACCAGCTTGCGCAGGTCGTAGTCACTTTCGGTGAGGAGGTCGACAAGAAAAGAGGGGGTGCCGGTTTTGAACCAGTAGTCGTCAAATGTCCGGAACGCCAAAGCATTTAGTACGCTAAACGGATTGAACATACCGGGCGTATGGGGTGCAAAGTGATAGCCGTCGTAACGTTGTGCCATCTCCGCTACTACTTCGTCGAAGCTCAGGTCGTTCTCTTCTCCCATGCGGATCAGCTCCGGGGTAAACGTCTCCACCAGCTCTTCTTGGGTGATGCCGCACAAGGTGGCATAGTCGCGCACGAGGCTGATGTCGGTGAGCTGATTCAGGTCGCTGAACACGCTTACCTGTGCAAACTTGGTCACGCCGGTGATAAAGACGAAGCGCTGACAGGCACCCGTGCTTTTGAGTACGGCATAGAATGCTTTCAAGGTATTGCGTAACTTCTCGCTTAGTTCCTTATTGAGCAGATTTGCCAGCAGCGGTTTATCGTATTCGTCAACGAGCACAACAACGCGCTTCCCCGTCTTCTCGTAAGCACGCTTAATCACATGTTCAAAGCGACCGGATAAGGTCTCTCCCTCGTCGCTCTTGCCATAAAGTGATTCCCATTCCTTTAGATGTCGAGAAAGGATGGCTTCCAAAGAGGCAACACTGTCATACTGTTCGGCGTTCAAGTCGAGGTGCAGCACGGGGTAACTCTCCCATCTGGTTTCCAGCTTCTCGATAGCCAGTCCGTCGAATAAATCTTTTCGTCCTAAGAAAAAGGCTTTGAGCGTAGAGATGAGCAGGCTTTTACCGAAGCGGCGGGGGCGGCTGAGGAAATAAGGGATGGAAGTAGATGCCAGCCGATAGACCAGCGCTGTTTTATCTACATATTGGTAGCCGTCGGTGCGCAGCACCTCAAACGACTGTATACCGGTGGGTAATTTACGCTTCTGTTCCATAGAATATTGCTTTTATGAGTGAAACAACACGTCACTAAAGTAACATGCTCTATCATTCTGTCTTGAAAATATCAACTCTCGCTGCAAAAGTATAACTTATTTCTTTAACTTTGCCACGAAACTT
This sequence comes from Prevotellaceae bacterium, assembly GCA_031262085.1. Lineage (GTDB taxonomy): Bacteria > Bacteroidota > Bacteroidia > Bacteroidales > Bacteroidaceae > Bacteroides. Next base: position 14,487 of record JAISIN010000026.1, on the reverse strand, counting down.
CGGTTAAGCTAACAAGAGATATAATAAAGAAATAAAGAATACTATGCAACACCTCAAGCAAGGTACCGCTTTGCGCGGTCAACAGCACACCTATACCATTCAGCAGGTGTTGGGGCAGGGAGGATTTGGAATCACTTATCTTGCCACCATGTCGGTATGGGTTCAAGGCAACTTGAATAAAATAGAGTTCAAAGAGAAGGTCGCCATCAAGGAGTTCTTCATGAAAGAGTACTGCGAGCGCGATGCCGCGTCGGGTACCCGCATCACGGTATCGAGTAGCGCGGGGCGCACGCGGTTGGACTACTATCGGCAGCGCTTCAACAAAGAGGCTAAGAATGTATCGCAGCTCGACCACCCCCATATCGTGAAAGTGCTCGAAGTGTTCGAGGCAAACAATACGTCGTACATCGCGATGGAATATATCGAAGGGGTATCTCTGCTCGAAACTGTGCGGCAACGCGGCGCTTTGCCCGAAGCGGAAGCGGTGAACTATATCCGGCAAGTAGCCGACGCATTGGAGTACACCCACGATCAGAAAATCACCCATTTAGACTTGAAGCCTGCCAACATCCTGCTTCGCCCCGATGGGGTGATCAAAGTGATCGACTTCGGCTTATCCAAGCAATACAATGCCGAGGGTGAAAACAGCTCCAGCGTGAATCCCGCCGGCATCAGCGAAGGCTATTCGCCGCTCGAACTCTATTCTTTAGGCAGCTTGCGTGATTTCTCTCCGGCAAGCGACATTTATTCCTTGGGCGCTACACTCTGCTTCTTGCTGACGGGGCGAACGCCTCCGTCTGCGAATTGGTTGCTCGAGAATGATCTGCCCGGCTTGCCGGACGGATGCAGTCAGAACGTCAGGCAAACCCTTGTTCAAGCCATGCAATCCAAGCGAAGAGATCGCCCGCAAAGCATTGCGGCGTTCTTGGGACTGCTGGGTGAAGTGACCGTTCCGGTGGATCCGGAACCGCCCGGCGGGGAGGGCACCGATTTGGATGTGATTGTCGTTCCACCCGAGACTTATAAATCTTTACCTCCCAAACGCTCTTCGCGAAGGATAGCCTATTTTTCGGCGGTTGGCATAATAGCAGGCGTTGTGATAGCATTTGCTCTTTTATCGGATACTATTCCCGTTCCGATGGTCGAACCCGATCTGCCATCGGTTTCCGTTGAACCGGAAGCGCCCACTACGCACGACATCATCGGTCGTGTGTATTCTGCGGCAGACAATAGTGCCATCTCGGGCGTCACCGTTTCGGTGAAAGGAACCAATCTGAGTACCCGTACCGATAACGAAGGTCGCTTTTCTTTGAACGAAGTGCCGCTGACTGCCCAACAGCTTACGTTATCGAAGAGTGATTATACTTCTCAAGAGGTCGCCATAGAATCGAACATGCTGGTGGCGATGAATCCGATAGTGAAGCCTACTCCCCCTACTCCTCAACCGCCAAGCAACCCTCGTCAATCTTTCGAGCCAGAGATGGTATTTGTGCAAGGCGGTACGTTTACGATGGGCAGTCCCGAAACGGAGAAAGATCGTAATGATGAAGAGCAACATGAAGTCACCGTTAGCAGCTTTTATATCGGTAAGTACGAGGTTACTCAAGGTCAATGGAAGGCAATCATGGGCAATAACCCTTCTGATTTTAAGAAAGGTGATAACTATCCTGTTGAGAGTGTAAGCTGGAATGATATCCAAACGTATCTTCAGAAGCTCAATGCTGCTACGGGTAAGCGTTACCGTTTGGCGACCGAAGCCGAATGGGAATATGCCGCCCGTGGTGGTAATCGTAGCAATGGCTATATCTATAGTGGTAGTAACAGCTTGGGTCGTGTGGCTTGGTATAACAACAATAGTGATAGTTCTACTCACCCTGTCGGTCAGAAGTCTGCGAACGAATTGGGCATCTACGATATGAGCGGCAACGTTTGGGAGTGGTGCAATGATTGGTATGGAGATTACGATTGTTCTATTTCAGCCCGGAATAATCCCAAGGGTCCGTCTTCGGGTTCTGCCCGCGTGCTTCGCGGCGGCAGCTGGTACTACTACGCCAGGCGCTGCCGCTCTGCCTTTCGTAGCAGCATCGACCCCGGCGCTCGCCTCATCAGCCTCGGGTTCCGGGTGGTTGCGTCCGCGTCTTAAGCTAACCGGCGAGCCTGCCTAAAGGCGAAGCGCGGAGCGCGAGCAAGGGGGCAGGCGAGCATCCCCGACCGGCTTCGCCGGTCGAATTTTTTTGAATTTTCAATCAATCTTTTTCTTACTCTTCTTGTAGGCAGCCATTATACTTCCCTTATATGCCCTACAATACCTTCCGGAGGGGGTGATGACAGGTATACGACTAACTGTGTGTTAAGATACGATTAACTGCGTGTTAAGATACGACTAACTGTGTGTTACTATACGACCTTGCCGTGCCTACCCCTGCCAATGCTCTTGTATCCTTCGGGTATTGTCAGAATAAATTGTATTTCCAAAGTTCACTGCATCTTTGCTATACTACATTTGTCACTGCACAAAGCCATCCCGATACAGGGCAACCGCATCAAATCTAAATGGCTCTATAACGACCTGCTAACCTACATCAGTAGCATATCCGGACGAATAGTCACGCTCCATTCCTAATTTGCAAATTAGTTATATAAAGTTGTTTCTTTGCTCTTGTTAGTTATGCAAGAATCTGTACTTTTGCACCATAAAAAGCAACTGTCTTGCTTTTGTTGCTTATACTACTTACTTGTCTTTGCATGCAGAGGTAGTTTGAGGATGAATATTTAGAAGTAAAACTGTCGATTAAAGAAAAGCTTAAAATGCTACTTACCAACAAACTGGAGCAAACCCAATGGTTTGCCATGCGTGTTACATACCAACGCGAATTGGCTGTCAAAGAAATGCTTACCGAACGCTCTGTTGCGTGTTTTATACCGATGCAATACGAGTTGCGTACCGTGAAACAACGCAAGAAACGTGAATTGGTACCTGCCATTCACAATTTGCTCTTTGTCTATGCCAAGCAATCGGACGTGCAACGGGTCAAAGCCGACATCTCCTATTTTCAGTATATGATGGACAGATGCACGGGACGGAAAATCATTATCCCCGACGACCAAATGCGCCGCTTCATGGCGGTTGCAGGTACTTACAACGAAAATCTTATCTACTTTAAGCCCGGCGAGATGAATCTCTCCAAAGGAACGCGGGTGCGCGTAATCGGCGGTGAGTTCGAGGGGCAGGAGGGTACCTTTGTCAAACTCAAAGGGGTGCGCGACCGACGTGTAGTGATTGCCATCGAGGGGGTGGTGGCGGTGGCTATGGCGACCATTCACCCCGATTTGATTGAGGCGATACCCGATGAATCCGGCAAGACAGCCATCATTAAGACGCCTAAGCGGAAGATCGTGATTTAGTCGGGGTCGTCGGATTTCAGAAATTCGTCCTCAAAGAGAGTAAGCACAGCCTCGAGCGTTTCTTTGGAGAGACCGGTTTGGTTCATCAGTGTATACACGCTGCTGCGCATCACCTCTTTAGCGGTGTTGTAGCGCGCTTTGTAGAGTGCGTCAATGACCGGTTCGGAGATTTCGTCTAAGAACTCTTGCAGATAGCAGTCGTCGTCATAAGGAGCGTTGATGAGGTTCCAGTCAAATCGGTCTCTGAACGGATAGAGCGTGTCGTCGTCGTGAACAAGGTATCTGTGCAGACTTAGTAAGCGCCAATCTATGCGGTCTTGATAGTGTTCCAAGATCTTATCCGTCCAGACTATTTCCCGCCGATACGCTTGCAGATCGCCCCAGGTATGAAGGTGCAGATCGTCGAGCGCTTCGTCTTCGTCTTGCGGGCGTTGGATATGGAATACGTTGTCGCCCCGTCGGACAATCACTTCGGTCGGCGCAATCTTGATGATATCATCGTAAAGGCATGGCAGAACCAACTTCTCTTTTCGGTTGATTAGCCCTATCAGGTCACTGCTATCGAATAGCGGGAATAAACCGAAGTTTAGATCAAACAATCGTTTATTAATCTCTTCATACGTGTATCCTTGTATGATTTCAGGGATATAATTATACGGCTCGCAGATTCTATCTGCTCGCAGGTTGTTCTTATCGGCTGTCATTTGTTCTCGGATTTGCTATTTCTTTACTAATTCAGGTATCTTTATCACGGTGCCCAACGGCACGTTGTTGGCGTTCTTGATGGCTTTGGGGTTATACTTCACGATGTATGGCCACGGTGCTTTGGTGCCATAATACTTCAGGGCGATGCGGGTAAGGGTTTCACCCGTGCTTACTTGGTGTGTGGTGCGGGTACCTATAATGGTGTAGCCGGTCGAATCTACCCGATAGGGCGCATTGATCATGGCATCGGTCAGCTCGGCAGGCGCTCGGAGCGGCTTCTTCGACGCAACCAATCCGGCAGAATCGACCTTTACGGTGGTTGCTTCTACGACAGTTGCCGGTTTGGGGACAGGTGTTGCGGGCGGAGGTGTGACCTCTGCCGTAGTTACGGGGATGCTGTCGGGGGTCACAGAGATATTTCCGGCTATAAGTGGGGTCGTGTCGAGGGTTACGGGGATATTCCCGACTGTGAGAGAGAGGCTGTCGGTTACTACGGTCGTCGAATCGGCAACAGGTGACTGCTCCGACGAATCGGCGGTTTTTTGTTTGGCAGGTCGAGTAGGGAGGATGTAGTCGTATAGGTCGGGGTTGTACATGAAGGCGATACCGATGCCGCACAGTAATACTACAAATACAACGATGCCGACAAAGTATTTTAGGGTGGTGCGTTGCTCTTTCTCTTCCGGAGTTAGCGGAAGCTTCTCATTTTGAACAACAGGAGGATCTTCCGGAACAACAGGAGGAGCTTCCGGAACGACAGGAGGCTCTTCTTGCGTTGTAGTTTCTTCTTCCTCCTCCTCTTCTTCAACTATCGTCTCTTCTTCTTCGACTATCGTCTCCTCTTCCTCGTCGGTCGTTTCTTCTTCCTGAACGGTCGGGGGGGTACCCTCCGGCACAATTCTTTCTACGGGAGTGTCATCCAAGATGGTCTCTTCATGGAGCGGAACCGTTTCGAACTGTGCGAAAGGTTTGTTTATCAAATCTTTCAAGCTATTGTCGGGTGTAAACGATATTTTGGCGTGTCCTTGTATTTCGAATCGTTCTTTGGTATTGACGTTGATGCTTTCGCGCGATTCTACGTCGATGACTTTGAACGTTCCCAGCCCCTTCACCTTTACATATTTATCGTTATTGAGTCCTTTATCTATCAGTTCGAAGAACGCTTTGATAAAGTTCTCCGCCTGCTGTTTGTCCATGTCGTGCTTTTGTACCAATGCATCGACGAACTTCTGTATGTTCAACTTGTCGTTCATAGCTTTTATTTGAATTTCTCTTTCAGGATGCTACTGGGTTTGAATGTCAGCGCCAGTTTGGGTGGCACCAACAGCCGTTGCTTGGAGACCGGGTTGATAATGATGCGTTCGGCCTTTTTCTTTACTTCAAATGCGCCGAAGGCGGGCACATAGACTGAGTTTCCGTCAGTCCATTGCTCTGTCATAGCTTCTAAAAGTGTATTCGTCCACTCAGATGCTTCTTTCTGGGTGCACTCTATGGTGCGCGAAAGTTCGAAAGTAAATTCTTTGTTGTTCATAGTGCAACATGTAGAAATGAGGGTGCTATATTATAAAAAGTTTCGTTACCGAGCAAATAAAGTAGCAAAAATCAGTCGATTACCTCTCCAAAAAGGTCGAATTCGCTGGAATCGGTGATCCGGACGGTATAAAACTGTCCGATTTGCAGGGGTTGTTGGATGTCTATCAAGACTTCGGGGTCTACTTCGGGCGAATCGTATGCTGTACGTCCGACATAGTAATCGCACTCTTTCCGGTCGATGATGACCTTTAGCTTTTTCCCTACTTGTTGGGCGGCAAGTTCGGCAGCAATCTGCTCTTGGATAGCCATCAGTTCGTCTAATCGCGCCTGCTTCACTTCGGGCGGAACGTCGTCTTGGTAGTGCTCTGCCGAATAGGTTCCCTCCTCTTCCGAATAGGCGAAAGCTCCCATGCGTTCGAAGCGAACGGTGCGGACAAACTCTTTCAGCTCTTCAAAGTCGGCATCGGTTTCGCCGGGAAACCCCACCATCAGTGTGGTGCGCAGGTGTATGCCCGGCACTTCGCGTCTGAACTGTTCAATCAAACGAAGGGTTTCGGCTTTGGTGACCTGTCGGCGCATCTTCTTCAGCATGGGGTCGCTGATGTGTTGCAGGGCTATGTCCATATATTTGCATACATTGGGATGGTCGCGCATGACGCGAAACAGCTCGGTGGGGAAGTGGGCAGGGTAGGCATAGTGCAGGCGTATCCACGCTACGCCGGGGATGCGAGCGATGCGTTCAACGAGTTGGGGAAGCATCCGGCGCTTGTAGAGGTCGACACCGTAGTAGGTCAGCTCCTGCGCTATCACTTGAAACTCTTTTACTCCCCGACCGACGAGGTATCGCACTTCGTCTTCGATCTCTTCCATGGGGCGCGACCGGTGCTGTCCCGTGATGAGGGGAATGGCACAGTAGGCGCAATGGCGGTCGCACCCTTCGGATATTTTGAGGTAGGCGTAGTGGGCAGGGGTGGTGAGGGTGCGTTCGATGCGCAACTCGGGGCGATACGCACGTCCGAGGTCGGTCAGCAGCTCGTGCCAGTTGAACTTTCCGTAGAACTTATCGACTTGCGGTATCTCGATAGCCAGTTCCTTCAGGTATCGTTCGGAGAGGCAGCCCATGACGAACAGTTTCTTCAGCTTCCCTTCTTCCTTGGCTTGCGCAAAATTCAGCATCATAGCGATAGATTCTTCTTTGGCATCGCCGATGAAACCGCATGTGTTGATTACGACCATGTCGCCGTGCGGCTCATCGGTATCGTGTGTCGTTTTGAATCCGTTAGCTTCCAATTGGCGCATCAGTTGCTCCGAGTCGACCAGATTTTTGGAGCATCCCATCGTGATGATGTCGATAACGGGTTGCTTCATGCGTTGTTGCCGAATAGTGAATCAACGAACTCTTTTTTACGGAACACCTGCAGGTCTTCGATGCCTTCGCCCAGTCCGATGTACTTTACCGGAATCTTGAACTGGTCGGATATGCCGATCACGACGCCTCCTTTCGCCGTTCCGTCTAACTTGGTAATGGCGAGCGCCGTTACTTCGGTGGCGCGTGTGAACTGTTTGGCTTGTTCGAATGCGTTTTGTCCGGTCGAACCGTCTAAGACGAGCAATACCTCGTGGGGGGCGTCGGGTATCACCTTCTTCATCACGTTTTTGATTTTGGTAAGTTCGTTCATCAGGTTCACTTTGTTGTGCAGCCGTCCGGCAGTATCTATAATGACGATGTCGGCATGGTTGGCAACCGCCGATTTCAGCGTATCGAAGGCAACCGATGCGGGGTCGGCGCCCATTTTCTGTTTGATAACGGGTACGCCCACCCGTTCGCCCCAGATGTCGAGCTGTTCGACGGCAGCGGCGCGGAAGGTATCGGCTGCGCCCAGATATACCTTCTTGCCGTTCTTTTTATATTGGTATGCCAATTTGCCGATGGTCGTGGTTTTCCCTACGCCATTCACGCCGACTACCATGATGACGTAGGGTTTATGTGTGATGGGAGCTTCAAAGTCGTCTACATCTGTCGAGTGGTTCTCGGTAAGCAGGGCGGCAATTTCATTGCGTAGAATGCCATTGAGTTCCTGCACATTCATGTACTTGTCGGTTGCGGCGCGTTTTTGAATCCGACCGATGATGTTCAGGGTGGTTTCTACACCTACATCCGAAGAGATTAATATTTCTTCCAGATTGTCCAACACATCGTCGTCGACCTTCGATTTACCTGCTACGGCGCGGGCAATCTTGCCGAACACACTTTCTTTGGTTTTAGATAATCCCTTATCTAACGTTTCTTTCTTTTCTTTAGAGAAGAAGCTAAATATTCCCATGTTGTAACCTTATTACTATGTTTTAAGGTTACAAAAGTACATGAATTTTCCGATTCACCCGATATAGATGCATCAGAATTAATAATTCTTACTTAGTTAAATTTGACTTTCTCAAACGGAGCGTCGATATAGTCGCCTTGCGGATTGTTGAACCGATAATAGGGATTGCTACCGTCGAACCAGCTTTCGCATCCGCTGTACACTCGATTGATATGGACGATCTCAGCCGGATACTTGAAGTCGTTGCTGAGCAGGATAATGCCGTAGGGCTTTCCCTCTATATCCATGGGCGCGCCTTCGGTGCCGGCATACATCGGGGTGCCATTGACTACGATGTAGAAGTAGATTTTGCAGATGTCACGCTGATTGCCGCCTTTCTTGATGGCATAGTCACTATTAATTGGGTAATCCTTGAAGGGTTCTCCGATTACGGTGTTGATAAAGCCCGGATCACCGTTGAAGAGAGTGGTACGTACATCGTTGATGATAACCTCGTTGTATAGTTCGGTAGTGCCGTCTTGTCCTACCGCTTTCACGCCCAGTCCGAAGCGGAGTGTTGCTCCCATGGCCATTGGTTTGATTTGGAACTTGATGTTGCCACCATTTTTCACCGTGCGTATGTACAATACGAGGTCGTTGTAATCGTGGTCACCGTTTTTGGTGTCTTCAAAGCAGACAATTTTGTCGATAGTTGCTGTCTCTTTGCTTACATCCACAGCCTTGGTCGTAGCCCCGGTTTTGGGTACTTCAAAATAGAGGTCGGGGAGTACCTCTGCGATAGTAGTCACGTCCATATAGGACGGGGTGGTACGCTTATGCTCAATGTCCGTCGAACAAGCTGTTGCCATAACCAACAAGCAACCGAGCATTCCATAATGAATCTTCTTTTTTGTTTTCATAACGTAATATGGTTTTAGTTCTTATTCTATCTTATCTCGACAAAACCTACGCCACTCATCATTTCATTAAACTTTCTTTTTAAGGCTATTTCAAGAGTAATCAGTTGTCGTGTTATCGGTGTTTGCTGCTTAACTGCGACAAAGGTATGGGTAATATATGCAACAACAAAATAAAATCGATATTTTTTTTATGCAACTATTAGTCAAAGATAAAGAAAAACAGGATCAAAATTGCCGTCCAACGGTGGTTAGCCGCGCGTCTAACGGCCGTTGGACGCGCGGCTAACGGTCGTTAGACGCGCGGCTAACCACCGTTGGACGGGTGAGCAGAACGTTATATTACTCAAAATAGTAGCCGACATCATCCAAATAGTAGCCGATGGATTGGTAAATACATGATAATGCTTTATCTTTGCCGCGCTTTAACGTTATAAAACTAAAACTTTATAAAGAATAATGATGAAAGCTTATGTATTTCCCGGTCAAGGCGCCCAATTCGTAGGGATGGGCAAAGTGTTGTATGAAAACTCTCCGTTAGCTAAAGAGCTGTTTGAGAAAGCGAATCGTATTTTAGGTTCCCGCATCACCGACTTGATGTTCGATGGTACCGACGAAGACCTGCGTCAGACCCATGTTACGCAGCCTGCCGTATTTTTACATTCCGTTATTTCCGCCCTCTGTTTAGGCGATGAGTTTCGTCCCGAGATGACTGCTGGTCATTCCTTGGGCGAGTTTTCGGCATTGGTAGCCGCCGGTGCACTCAGTTTTGAGGATGGTTTAAAATTAGTATATGCCCGTGCCGTCGCGATGCAGAAAGCCTGCGAAGCCCAGCCGTCGGTCATGGCAGCCATCTTGGCTTTGCCCGATGAAACGGTAGAGAAGGTATGCGCCGAGGTGAGCGCCGAGGGTTATGTGTGTGTAGCAGCCAACTATAATTCGCCCGGGCAGATCGTTATATCGGGGTCGATAGCCGGTGTGAACAAAGCCTGCGAACGCCTGAAAGCTGCCGGAGCCAAGCGCGCCTTGCCACTGAAGGTGGGAGGAGCATTTCACTCTCCGCTGATGGAGCCTGCCAAAGTAGAGCTGGAAGCAGCTATCCGCGCCACCAATGTGCACGTGCCTAAGTGCCCCGTCTATCAAAATGTGGATGCGCTGCCCCATACCGATCCCATTGAGATTAAGAAAAACTTGGTAGCACAGCTCACCGCCCCCGTGCGATGGACACAGATTGTGAAGAATATGGTAGCCGACGGCGCTACCGACTTCACCGAGTGCGGACCGGGCACCGTGCTTCAGGGATTGATCAAGAAGATAGCACCCGAGGTACAGCTGCACGGAGTAGGCTGATCCCTCTTTATACCTCACGCGGCTCATGTGGATTTTTAAGTGATAAAATCCGCATGAGCCGCGTTGTTCGTACCTAAAAGCAATCTCAGTTCAGCTTTAGCTCCTTCAGCGTTTCGTCCAGCATCCGGTCGATGACCTCCATCTGCTGCTGCTCGTCGGTCAAAGTCTTGCGAATAATTTTTTCGGCAATATCTACCGAAAGCGTGGACACTTCGCGTCGGAGGGAGCGGATAGCCTCCTCCTTCTCCTGACTGATACGCGCTTTGAGGGCATCCAGCTCTTTCTGCGAGGCAACCTGCGCTTGTTGCCGCGCCTGAAGAATGATCTTGTCGCGCTCCTGCGTAGCCTCCTTGATAATGCGTCCCTGCTCCTTGCGGGCGTTGGCTATCAGCTCATCACCCTCTTTTTTGAGGCGGGCGAGCCGGGCATTGGCTTCCTTGGCTACTTCGAGCGACTGGTCGATATAGGTTTTGCGTCCTTCCACCATTTGGGTGATGACGGGAAAACCAAATTTTGCCAGTATCACGAACACCACGCCGAATGCCAAAACCATCCAGAAGAGCAGTCCGAAATCGGGTAATAACAGTGACATTGCGCGCTTTTTAGTTTAATAGGAAGACCATCAGACAGACTACCAACGCCAACAGAGCGACGCCTTCGACCAAAGCTGCGATGATAATCATATTGGTTCGGATGTTACCTTTCATTTCGGGTTGTCGGGCAATGGCATCCATCGCCTGACCGCCGATCTTGCCAATGCCTATACCTGCGCCAATGGCTGCCAACCCTGCACCGATAGCGGCACCCATCTTGACAAGTCCTGTACCGGCTGCTGCTGCTTGTAATAAAACGGTTAATAACATATTCTTTTATTGTTTTAATGATTAATAATTCAATTAGTTACTCTCTTCTTTCTCTTGTGCCAGTCCGATGAACACTGCCGAGAGCATGGTAAATACATACGCTTGGATAAAGGCTATCAGCACTTCGAGCAAATTCATAAAGATATTGAAGAATACGGAGATGACGGTCATGGTGCCGTTCATGGCAGCTCCCATGCCGGCTGTCAGGAAGATGAGGCAGGTAAGCACCAGCATCGACATGTGTCCCGAAAGCATGTTGGCAAACAGACGTATCATCAGGGCGAACGGCTTGGTGAAGACGCCGAAGAACTCGATGAACGGCATCATCGGTATCGGTACCTTGAGCCACCACGGTACGTCAGGCCAGAAGATATCTTTCCAATAGTGTTTGGTTCCGAACAGATTAACGGCAACAAACGTGCACAGCGCCAAGACAAAGGTTATAGCGATGTTGCCCGTTACGTTGGCTCCGCCCGGAAAGAACGGTATCAACCCCATCAGGTTATTGAGAAAGATGAAGAAGAACACGGTGAGTAAATAGGGGGCAAACTTACGGTAGTTTTCGCCTACGCACGACTTGATGACGTCATCGTAGATCATCATGATAAACATCTCCATCAGCCCTACAAAGCCTCCCGGTGCGGCGCTGCCTTGCGGATGACGCCGGTACCAGCGTGCCACTCCGAGTATGATGCACAACAGCAACAAGCTATTGAGCAGCAACGCACAGGTGACCTTGGTGATAGAGATGTCCCACGGACGCACTTCGTTGCCGGCGGCGTCGTGTTCTACCAACTTGCCCTCATATTTGCTGCCGGCGGGCGCTAGGGAGAGTCCCTCGTAAGTGCCGTTATGCTCTTTCAGTCGCGACGACAGGAACAGATGCCATCCCGTCTGTCGGCTATACACAATGACCGGCAACGGAATGGAAATCGGGGTGTTGTATAGGGTGGTGATATGCCACTCGTAAGCATCGCCGATGTGTCCAAAGATAATCTCTCGTACATCCACACTCCCTTTTTGGTCAGCTTCGGCAGGAGGGGTGTCGGCAGCACGCGCCGACAACGCAAAGCCGGTCAGAAGCGTGAGCATCAGTAGGGCAAATAAGTTATGCTTTCTTTTCATTGGGAGATGATGTTGAGTTGGATAGCTCCACGCACACGGTGGCTTCGTTGTTGTGTTGTTCCACAAAGCCGCCATCGATGGCAAGTGTTTGCACCTCGCCTCCCTCTTTGGGCACGTAAAGCATCTCGCCTGCTACGAGCGACGACACGATGGGTGCATGTCCGGGCAGCATGGCAAACTTGCCGATGGTTCCGGGCAGGGTGATGCTCTCGACTTCGCCGTCGAATACTTTGTGTTCGGGGGATATAATATGTAAGTGCAATGAATCCATGACGTTACTTCTTTATTTTCTCTACCTTTTCGAGCAATTGCTTGCCTTTGGCAATTGCCTCTTCGATGGTTCCGACGTTGAGGAAAGCCGATTCGGGCAAGTTGTCGACTTCGCCGTCGAGTATTTTCTTGAAGCCCTGAATGGTGTCTTCGATAGAAACCATCGTTCCGGGTACTCCGGTGAACTGCTCTGCCACGGCAAAAGGTTGCGACAGGAAGCGTTGCACACGCCGCGCGCGGTTTACAATCGTGCGGTCTTCGTCCGAAAGCTCTTCCATACCCAGAATAGAGATGATGTCTTGCAGCTCTTTGTAGCGTTGCAAAATCTGTTTCACCCGTTGTGCGGTGTCGTAGTGCTCTTGTCCCACAATGTGCGGGTCGAGAATGCGCGAGGTTGATGCCAGCGGGTCGACAGCCGGATAGATGCCCAGCTCGGTAATCTTACGATCGAGCACCGTTGTCGCATCCAAGTGGGTAAAAGTGGTGGCAGGTGCCGGGTCGGTCAAGTCGTCGGCAGGGACATACACCGCTTGTACGGAAGTGATAGAGCCGTGGCGGGTAGAGGCAATACGTTCTTGCAGGGCGCCCATCTCGGTGGCAAGGGTAGGTTGGTAGCCTACTGCCGACGGCATACGTCCCAGTAGCGCCGATACCTCGGAGCCGGCTTGCGTAAAGCGGAAGATGTTATCGATGAAGAACAGTATGTCGTGCGAACCGTTTTCGGCGTCGGTGCCGGTGCCTTGGTCGCGAAACGATTCGGCAACGGTCAAACCTGCGAGCGCTACCGATTCGCGGGCGCCCGGCGGCTCGTTCATCTGCCCGAAAATCAGGGCTACTTGCGACTGGGCTACTTCGTTGTAGTCGACTTTCGACAAGTCCCACTCACCGGCTTCCATGCTCTTTTTAAACTCTTCGCCATAGCGGATAACGCCCGATTCTATCATCTCGCGCAACAGGTCGTTGCCTTCGCGCGTGCGTTCGCCCACACCGGCAAATACGGAGAAGCCGTGTTGCTTCTTGGCAATATTGTTGATCAGCTCTTGAATGAGGACGGTCTTGCCTACGCCTGCGCCGCCGAAAAGACCGATCTTACCGCCTTTGCTGTATGGTTCAAGCAAGTCGATGACCTTGATGCCGGTGTAGAGAACCTCTTGCACGGTGGTGAGATCTTCGAACTTGGGAGGGTCGCGGTGGATAGGGTAGGCGCCGGTGCGATTAAGTTCGCGCATCCCGTCGATGCTGTCGCCGACAACGTTGAGTACGCGACCTTTGATCTGATTGCCTATCGGTACGGTGATCGGACCGCCGGTGGGATGCACTTTCATCCCTCGTTGTAATCCGTCGGTACTATCCATAGCCACCGTACGCACGGTGTTTTCGCCGATGTGTTGCTGTACTTCTACCGTCAAGAGTTTGCCGTTAGGTCGCTTTATTTCGAGTGCGTCGTGGATACCGGGAAGTTGTATTTCGGTATCTGCACCTTCAAAGTAGATGTCTACCACAGGTCCGATGATCTGTGAAATATGTCCGATGGTTGCTGACATACGCTATATTTTAGTTGTTATATTGCTTATTTTGTTATATTCAGTGTCGCCAAACTTGGCTAATGTAGAACAATATGAAAACAGAAAAGGTTTCAGACTTTGATAAATCTGAAACCTTTTTGTGTTAATTAACGCTGAAACGACCTCATTGATGCGGTCGTTTCCATGAATGTCAGAGGCATTTGCCGGGCTTATGCTACATTCCCCATACGGTGATGACCCGCCCGTTATAGGTTTCTTTGCGGTGCCAGATCTTCTTGCTCCACGTAGCGCTCTTGTCGCGGTTAAACAGGATGAAGTGCCCCTCGGCGTCGGGGGCGGCTTTGTCCATATACTCGGTGGTTTGCTGCAAGCCGAGGGCGATGGTCTTGGGTACGCTGGCACGCTTGATTTTCAGCTCGAGTACGATGTATTGTACGGGACCACCGTAGCCGTCGGTCAGCGGTTTGCGGATGAGCAGGTCGGTGCGTCC
>JAISIN010000018.1 GCA_031262085.1 Prevotellaceae bacterium | reverse complement strand
GATGTGGATGTGGATTGGAACAGTCGCGGACATCAACTGAACATGTATCAGTTCTCCTCCTACTGGGGCGTGAACACCAGCCTGTACAAGAGCTTCCTGAAAGGCAACCTGACGTTCCAGCTCTATGCCGCCGACCTCTTTGGCACCATCAAGCAGCGGCAACAACTCTACTTCGGGAAGCTGCGCCTCATCAACCAGACGAATGAAGCCAACTCCCGACAGGTGAGCCTGACCATCCGCTATAAGTTCAACTCGGCAAACAACAAGTATAAAGGCAGCGGCGCAGGCAGTGCACAGAAGAACCGGTTATGAGATTTCCCTTCTACAAACAACTCGATGCCATGGACTGCGGACCCAGTTGTCTGCGCATGATAGCCAAGTACTACGGAAAGAGATTCTCCGTGCAGCAGCTCCGCGAACAGTCGTTCATCCAGCGTACCGGAGTCAACCTGCAAGGCATCAGCGAGGCGGCAGCCGGCATCGGCATACGCGCCACAGGCGTTCGAACCACCATCGATCGCCTGAAGGCGCAGCCCAAGCTGCCGTGCATCCTGCATTGGAACCAGATGCACTTCGTGGTGCTCTACAAGGTTGCCCGAAAGAGAGGGAAGAGCTATTTCTACATTGCCGACCCGGCTTACGGATTGCTGAAATACGAGGAGGAGGAGTTTAAAAAGTGCTGGATCAGTACCTCGCAGGGGGGCATGGAGAAAGGCATCGCCCTGCTGTTGGAGGTTACTCCGCAGTTCTACGACACCACCCCCGTCAAGTACGAGGGCATCTCGCTGTGGTATCTGCTGCGCTACGTGCGCCCCTACCGGAAGATGATTGTGCAATTGGTGCTGGGCTTGCTGGCAGGTAGCGTGCTGCAATTGGCATTCCCCTTCCTGACGCAGACCATCGTAGACCAAGGCATCGGGCACCGCAATCTGAACTTCATCCAGTTGGTGCTTGCCGCACAGTTGATGCTGGTGTTCAGCCGTACCCTGATAGAGGTGATACGCCGCACCATCCTGCTGCACATCAGCACGCGGGTCAATGTGTCGCTCATCTCAGACTTCTTGGTCAAGCTGATGCGTCTGCCCATGCGATTCTTCGACAGCAAGCTGGCAGGCGACCTGATCCGACGCATCGAAGACCACCGCCGCATCGAATCCTTCCTCACGCAGTCGGTGCTCAGCATCGTCTTCGCGGTGATCACCATCGTGATATTCGGCGGAGTGCTGGCGCTCTATGACTGGAAAATCTTTCTGCTGTTTCTCTTCTTCAGCATCCTGTATGTGAGTTGGGTAAAGCTGTTCATGCACAAGCGGGCAGACCTGAACCGCAAAAACTTCGAGCAGATGTCCGTCAATCAGGACAACCTGATGCAGCTCATCTACGGCATGCAGGACATCAAGCTGCTGGGATGCGAGCAGCAGAAGCGGTGGGAGTGGGAGAACATACAGGCTTCGCTGTTTCATATCAACATCAAGTCGCTCAACTTGGGACAGTGGCAACAGGTGGGCGCCGTGTTGATCAATGAGGTGAAGAACATACTCATCACCGTACTATCGGCTACTGCCGTGCTGAACGGCAGCATCACGCTGGGCATCATGCTCTCCATTCAGTACATCATCGGACAGATGCAGGGACCCATCGAGCAGTTTGTCTCCTTCATGCAGCAGGCACAAGATGCACACCTCAGCTTGGAACGTCTGGGCGAGATACACAGCAAACCCGATGAGGAGACGGAGACCATGAGCGTGAACGACAACGAGCGATCGCTCGGCGGACAGCCCATCGCACTCAAAAATGTAATCTTCACCTACGGATCGGAACGGTCGCGGAAAGTCATCAAAGGGGTATCGCTCCAGATCCCTGCCGGCAAAACTACTGCCATCGTAGGGTTGAGCGGCAGCGGCAAGACCACGCTGATAAAGTTGATGCTGGGGTTCTATCCGCCTACCGAAGGACAGGTATGCGTCGGCGGACAATCATTGCAGAACATGAGCTTCAAGCAGTGGCGCAAGCATTGCGGAGTAGTGATGCAAGAGGGATTTATCTTCAACGATACCATTGCGGGCAACATCGCCCCCGAAGATGAGGTAGTAGACCACCGACGGTTGCTCTATGCCGTAGAGATGGCGAACATACGCAGCTTCATCGAAGGGCTGCCGCTGAAGTACAACACCCGCATCGGCAATACCGGGCAGGGATTGAGCCAAGGACAAAAACAGCGCATCCTGATAGCCCGCGCCGTGTACCGTAATCCCGACTACCTCTTCTTCGACGAAGCCACCAATGCGCTGGATACCGACAATGAACGCATCATTCAGCAAAATCTGGAACGCTTCTTCCGCGACCGGACGGTGGTGATCGTGGCGCACCGACTGAGCACGGTACGCAATGCCGATAACATCGTGGTACTCAAAGAGGGTATCATCACCGAACAGGGCAATCACGACAAACTGATAGCGGCGCAAGGCGACTATTATCAGTTGGTAAAGAATCAATTAGAATTAGATGCCGGATAACAGGGCATGAAAAGAGTACATCATGGAAGAGATATACAAAGCAGACAAGGAAGCTACCGATAAGGTAGAGATATACAGTCGCGAGAACAACGACCTGCTGGGTGACATTCCGCACTGGCTGATATACACGGGCAGTTACATCATCTACGGACTGATTGCCCTGCTGATTTTGGGTTCGGTATTCTTCTCCTATCCCAATACGGTAGAGACAGGCATCTCCATCGACGATCGCGGCAAGACAGAGTGGATCACGGCGACCGGATCGGGGGTGATTGACCGCTTCTTTGTGGAAGACCGGCAGCGGGTGAAACGCAACGACACGCTGGGCATGCTTCGCAACACTGCCTCGTTAGACGATGTGAAGGAGTTTTGCCGCGTGCTGACCAAAGTGGAGGAGTACTACCGCACCAACAATTCCGATTGCCTGAAGGCATTCCCTTTCGACCTGATCATGGGCGAGATGACCGGAGCCTATACGCAGTTTACGGAAGCGGTACGTACCTGCCGCTTTTACGACGAATTCGATGTTTTTCAGCAGAAGGTGACGTTCTTGCAAAAGGAGTTGGAGATACTCGAACGAGATACGCTCAGGAACGAGATGAATATCCTCAACGCGCGACGTCAGTTGTTCGACTTGCAAATAGAGCACCGCCGCGAACTGGCACAGAACCGTAAGGGGCTGGAGCTGGCATACGAGAACATGGTAAACAGCCTCAAGGCATGGGAAGCACGCTACCTGATACGCAGCCGTAGCGCAGGCATCGTGGTGCTGGGCAAGAGCTGGGGAATCAGCAACGTGGTCAGCGAGGGAGATACCGTCTGCTCGGTGATTACCGAACAAACCGGACTACCCGTAGGACATGTCAGGCTGTCGCAAGACCAAGTAGCAGAGATCGCGGTCGGCAACCGGGTCAATATCGAGCTGAGTAAGTACCCGATACATACGTATGGCTATCTCACGGGCAAGGTTGCCTCCGTCACGTATGTGCCGTCTACCAAGAACTACGCCGTCGATATCGGCTTCCCCGACGGATTGCTCACCACCAACCGAAACGAAATAGCGTATGACGTGGGACTGACCGGAAAGGCGGAGATCATCACTTCAGACCGGAGCATCCTGAGCCGGATATTTACGCCGGTGATGGAGTTGTTCGCAAACAAATCATAGAAAAACCCTTTAAAACATCATGAGTATGACAACAAAAAAGAGAAAGAACCAAGAGAACCAACCAACTGTTCTCAAGGACGAAATCATGGACTTCGACCAACTGTTCGAGGTACAGGGAGGTATGGAAAAGTTCGAGAGAGATTGCGGCTTGGGTTGTTTCACCAACGGCGTAATACACACCGGTACAAACACCGGAGGCAATGATGAACCTACTGCTCCCCGACAGTAATAGCTGTTACATCCTCAACCCGGGATACGGGTTGCGCGACGACGAACTCCGCTGGATCATCTTTTCCAAGCCGGGATGGGAGGGAGTGGGCAGCCGCAACTGGAAGTCGTTTATACATCCGGTACACGCTTCCATTTTCAGCTTCTTCACCCACCGGCGAACACTGGAAGAGAATCTACAGCTCATCGCAGCACACTGCGGCTACGGACGCAGTAAGATGTTCGAACGGGTGCTCCCCTTCATAGAAAACGATGAAGAATTCTTCGTGACGTGGGGAAGCAACCATATCTACTTCCCGGAGCAGGTGCTCATTCCACTCGAAAAGGCAGGCGCCGACTATCGCTTCCGCGAGATGGAACCGGCTGAGAATACCGGCTTCCTGACCAATGTCTACTCGCGCCGCCTGACCACCGGTCCGCTGCAAGTGACCTTCATGCTGAACAATCGCTGCACCACGCAATGCCGCTATTGCTATGCCGACACACAGACGCAGGTACGCAATCCGCTCTCCACCCTGCGCATACTGAAGCTGATCGACGAAGCGGCTGCACTGCCCGTGCAGCAAGTTAATCTGATGGGAGGCGAGGTGTTCCTGCACCCCGACTGGGAAACGATTCTCTCCGCCTTGGTTGAACGCGACATTGCACCCGATTTCGTATCGACCAAGATTCCGCTCACTGCCGTTCATATCGAAAAACTGCAACGCACCCGCTTCCGCCATGCCGTACAGGTGTCGCTCGATGCGGTGGATGCAGACATTCTCACCGAGACCATCGCTGCCGACAGCGGCTATGCCGAACGAATGAAGCAGAGCTTGCTACGCCTCGATGAAAGCGGACTAAAATACCAGATTGCTACCGTCCTCACCACTGCCAACTGCAACGTCGATGTGATGGAACGGATGTATGCCTTTCTCTCCGGCTTGAAGCATCTGCACGACTGGCGCATCACGCCCGTGAGCAATTCCATCACGAAGCCTTACAAGGAGCTTTCGCACCTGAAACCCGGCAAACAGCAAGCGATTAGCCTGTTCGACTACATAGAAGAGCATTTCGTGCCGCAGGCGCCGTTCCCGATTGTGCTCAATCGGGAAGCGCTCGAACAGAAATACCGGTGCGACGGAGGGGGTTGTCTGCTCTTTAAAGGTCATCGCTGCTCGGCGCTTACCTCGCACTTTTTCATTCTGCCCGACGGCCATGTGAGCATCTGCGAGCAGCTCTACTGGAACCCGCGCTTCCTCATCGGCAACGTGAAACACAGCAACCTGAAGAGCGTATGGAACTCACCTCAAGCCGAGAAACTGATGAACATCCCGCGCGAGGAGATTCAAGAGAGCAGCCCGTGCCGCAAGTGCGACATCTTCGATCTGTGCTACAAAGCACAAAACCGCTGCTGGAGCGACACCATCAAGGCGTATGGTCCCGACTGCTGGGATTATCCCGATCCGCGATGCGAACATGCGCCTAAGATGAAAAATCAGTTGGGGTATAAGATTACTTCCGTCCGAAATCGGCAGGAATCTCCCCCCACACAGCCGTCTCCCATTTAATCACAGGTGTAGTGACGCGATGCGCCTTCAGCCACGCTTCGGCACGTTCGATGATTTGAAAGAGCGCTTCACTCTTTGCATTGCGCGGCAGTTGGGTTTTGCATTTCTTCTGTTTTACCCAATTAATGGCATTGACACTGTCGCTGTAAATGGGCATTTTGATGCCTTTTTGCTCCATCAGTGCAAGCCCGTGCACAATGGCAAGAAACTCGCCGATGTTGTTGGTGCCATATATTGGTCCGTAATGAAATACCTCTTGCCGACTGGCTACGTGCACGCCGCGATATTCCATTTTACCCGGATTGCCACTACAAGCAGCATCTACTGCCAGACTATTGTCGTCGTAGGGCAATTTAGAGTCGGACAATTTAGAGTTGGGCGATTTAGAGTTGGGCGATTTAGAGTTGGACAACGACGGTTCGGCAAGAGGCGGCGACGAATATGCCTCTTCTGCCTCTTTCCGGCTGCCGAACGACTTGTACCGAGCATGCGTATATCCTTTAATCTGCTCCTGACACGCTGTCCAACTATCGTAGATGCCCGGTTCGATACCCTCCCAGACCACATAATATTTCTGTTTCATACGTTCTCTGTGCGATAAAAATGTGCGCAAAGATAACCAAAAAAGGGGTAGACTGAACATTCCACGCCGAAAGCTGTTATATCACGGTATTTATCACCAACACTAATAAACATACCATTATGTTAAGACAACGCAACTTCGCCGAGGCGATGAAGCATCGGCGCTCCTATTATTCCTTGAGTAACTCCTCCCCCGTACAAGACGAAGTGATTATACACATCATCCGCACCGTCGTGAAGTATGCTCCCTCATCGTTCAACTCGCAAAGTACCCGCATCGTATTGCTGCTGGGCGACGAACACCGCAAACTGTGGGATATCGTAAAGCAGACGCTCCGACAGCGCGAAGCCTCTCCCGAAGCCTTGGAAAAGACCGACGAGAAGATTGAGCGATGCTTCGCTTCGGGCTACGGCACAATTCTCTACTACGACGACACCACCATCGTCAAAGACTTGCAGGACAGTTTCCCTCACTACAAAGAGCGCTTTCCGATATGGTCGCAACAAGCCTCGGCTATGGATCAGTTTGCTATCTGGACGATGCTCGAAGATGTGGGCTTCGGCGCATCGTTGCAGCACTATGACCCACTGATCGACGACGAAGTACGCCGCACGTGGAAGTTGCCCGACACGTGGAAGCTGATTGCCGAGATGCCTTTCGGCACGCCGATAGGCGATCCGCACGAGAAAGAAGACATTGAACCGAGCGAACACATCAAGGTATTCCGCTAAAAACGCAGCATCTATCGCTAAGTGACGGGAATAATATGTATTTTTGCCGCCCGACACCAAGAATAGATGTCTCGCGTATGAAAAATAAAATCCTATACACACTCTTTAGCGGCAAGAAACCCAAGTTTGTTTATTACACCATAAACGTGCTTCGCATGCTCATACCCAACGGGGTGTTCCGCATGCGACTGCCTGCAACGCTTGTTGCAGCTATGCGGCGCAGCGACTTTGAGTACATGCTCCAACGGGTGAACTATTACAACCGCCTCTCGCAGCCGACGCCCCTTCCTGCCGATGCTCCGCAGCTCAAAGCACACAAGCCGGGCAAGCAAAAGGTTTACTTCTTCGATACGTTCGAGTACACCCGTTGGTTCCCGCCATACTTCCGTTGGAGCTTCTGTCCGGGCGACGTAACCTACGTCCCCACCCTCCCGTCGATCGTAAAGAGCCGCCCGTTGACCCCCGATAACCAAAACTCCGTAGTGATGAAATTGGTGAAAGTGCGCCATTTCATCTTTGTCAACGACTCGAAAAGGTTTGTTGACAAGCAAAACAGAGTGATCTTCCGCGGCAAGGTAAAAGGCAAAGCCGAGCGACGGCGATTTATGGAGATGTATTTTCACAACCCGCTGTGCGACTTGGGCGATGTGAGCAAGCATACTACCGACCCAGCAGAGTGGCAAACGGAGAAAAAGACGATTCGCGAACATCTGGATTACAAATTCATCATGGCGCTCGAAGGCAACGATGTGGCGAGTAATCTGAAATGGGTGATGTCGTCGAACTCCATCGCCGTCATGCCCCGCCCTACCTGTGAAACATGGTTCATGGAGGGCACGCTCATACCCAACTATCACTATATCGAGATTAAGCCCGATTTTACCGACTTGGAAGAGCGGGTAACCTACTACATAGACCACCCCGACGAGGCACAACAAATCATCGAGCATGCCCATGCCTACGTGAAACCGTTCAAAGACAAAAAACGCGAGCATCTGATCTCTCTGCTTGTGCTCGACAAATATTTTCGTATGACCAAACAACAATAAACCCTTCAACACTCCTACCGTATGACCATTACTATAAACCCTAAGTACAAACATTTACGCCATTTCATCGAGCAATTACCTCAACGGTTCGAAGCAGAAGGAAAAGTCGTATATACCGGCAGAAACCTGATTAAGGTGATAATCGTCAACGGACAGGCTATCAACGTAAAACGTTATGCCGTACCGTCGCTGTTCAATCGCGTGGTCTACACGTTCTTTAGAGCATCGAAAGCCAAACGCGCCTTCACCTATCCCGATATACTACTCAACAAAGGCATTGAGACGCCGACGCCGATAGCCTATATCGTGGAGCATACATACGCGCTGATTCACTACTCTTACTTCGTTAGTCTGCAATCGACCTACAGCCGAAACTTCTATGAGTTTGGCAATGCCGACATAAGATCTTGTCGGGATATTATAGCTGAATTTGCCCGTTTCACCGCGAAGCTGCACGACAATGGCATCCTGCATCGCGACTATTCGCCCGGTAACATCTTGTTCGACTATATCGAGAATCGTTATCACTTCTCGCTCATCGACATCAATCGCCTGAAATTCGGTAAGGTCAGCATAGAAAACGGATGCGCCAACTTTGCCCGCCTATGGGGACAACGCGAGTTTTTCATAGAACTCGCCACGCAGTATGCCGCCGCACGCGGAGCAGATACCACCTTTTGCGTAGAACGTACCTTGCACTACCGGAAGAAATTCTGGAAGCGCCATGCCAGAAAGCACGGTGTGCAATATAACTTAGAATTTTAGAATACTTATCCGGGTAGGGTGATACGAAATCGAGATTTTTTATGTAAGTTTGCCCGCATCTAAACAATCAATAACATTATGAGATACTTAGACCCTAAAGCCGACCTCACGTTCAAACGTGTATTCGGCGAAAATCCCGAGTTGGTCATCAGCTTCCTCAACGCCATACTCCCTCTGAAAGAGGGGGAAGAGATTCTTGATATTGAATATCTGTCGGCAGAGCTGGTATCCGATAACCCCGCGACGCGCAAAAACAGCATCGTCGACGTGCGATGCCGAGACACACTTAGCCGACAGTTTCTCGTAGAGATGCAAACCATCTGGACACCCGAATTCAAGAAACGGGTGTTGTTCAATACATCTAAAGCATACGCCCGGCAATTAGGTATCGGCATCGACTATGCCAAGCTACGCCCGGTCTACTCCCTGAATCTCATCAACGCCATTTATGAACCCGATTCACCCGAGTACTACCACCGCTACCAGTTGACGGAAACCGATCACGATGATATCGTCATCCCCGATATGCAGTTGGTTTTCATTGAACTGCCTAAATACACTCCGCAGACTTATCACGAAAAGAAGATGAAGGTTCTCTGGCTACGCTATCTCACAGAGATAAACGACAATGTTCCTCAGGTAGCAAAAGAGTTGCGGGAAAACCCGCTTATCAGCAGAGCTATCGATATTCTCGAAGAATCGGCGTATAGTCCTGCTCAACTGGCCGGGTACGAAAAGTTCTGGGATGCCATCAGCATCGAAAAGACACTTCGCAACGCCGACAGAAGAGAGGGCAGAGAAGAAGGTATTGCTTTAGGCATTGCCCAAAGTCAAGTTAAAGTGGAAGCGGCAATGGCTAAAGCCAACGAAGCAATGGCTAAAGCCAACGAAGCAGAGGTTAAAGCCAATGAAGCCGTGGCTAAAGCCAACGAAGCAGAGGCTAAAGCTAACGAAGCCGTGGCTAAAGCCAACGAAATGGTACGGCAAATGAAAGCCGTGGGTATGCCTACCGAAACCATCATGCAAGTTACCGGATTATCCGCCGAAGCGATTTCGCAGCTTTAGCACTTTCTATTTATCCGAACAGTCTACTAATCAGGTCGGGGCGCCCTAATCGGTGTAGCTCCTTGATGATCTGTTTCCGTTCCTCCGGTTTGTACCAGAAGAAGAATTGACGTTGCGCCAACTTTTCGCGAGGCGTCCGGGCGCTAAATACCGGTTGCAGCGTATAGGGATGATATTCGGTGTACCACGTTTCGGTGGCAACGGTCATGGGAGTAGGAGTGAAATCTTGTACCTGCTCCAGATGGAAGTGCAGTCGCTTGGTGGTCAC
This sequence comes from Prevotellaceae bacterium, assembly GCA_031262085.1. Classification (GTDB taxonomy): domain Bacteria; phylum Bacteroidota; class Bacteroidia; order Bacteroidales; family Bacteroidaceae; genus Bacteroides. The sequence goes on along the minus strand of JAISIN010000018.1, from coordinate 37,563 downwards.
AGCCAATTCTGCCATCTCTTCTTCCGTACATCCCGGATGGCTGCTGATGAAGTAGGGTATAAGTTGCTGATTCAACCCCTCATCGCGATTGATGCGATCGAAAAGTCGTTTAAACTCCTCAAAGCGGTCGAACGAAGGTTTGCGCATGATATACAGTACCTTGTCGGAGGTATGTTCGGGCGCTACCTTGAGCCGCCCGCTGACGTGATGCACCACCACCTCGCGCACATACTCATCGGGGCAGATGTCGTAGCGTATGCCGCTGCCGATAAAGCTTTTCTTAATGCCCGACACGGCATCTACCGCCCGATAGATGTCGAGCAGAGGACGGTGGTCGACGTTGAGGTTGGGACATACCTTGGGATGGATGCACGACGGACGTTTGCATCGTCGGCAAATAGCTTCATCGCGCCCCTTCATGCGATACATATTGGCTGACGGACCGCCCAAGTCACTCAGATAGCCTTTGAAGTCGGGCATGGCAACGATGGCGCGTACCTCTTTCAGTATGCTCTCCTTGCTGCGGCTCACGATAAACTTGCCCTGATGCGCCGAGATGGTACAGAAGGCGCATCCGCCGAAGCACCCGCGGTGGATGTTGACCGAGAACTTTATCATGTCGTAAGCCGGAAGGCGCTTACCTTTGTATTTCGGGTGAGGAAGGCGTGTATAAGGCAGATCGAACGAATGGTCGAGTTCGGCTTCGGTCATCGGTGGATAGGGCGGATTGACCACTACCGTACAACCATCGACCTGTTGGAGGATGCGTGCGGCAGTGTACTTGTTGCTCTCTTCCTCGATGGGGCGGAAGTTGGCTGCCTGCTTCTTCTTATCTTTCAGACACTCTTCGTGCGAAAAGAGGGTAATGTCTCCCTGCTGCGCAGTAACCCGATCGGTGCAGTAAACCACTTGCGGAATGTCGGTCATCGGTTCGCCTGCCTGTAAGCGTCGGGCAATCTCAATGACAGGCTTCTCACCCATGCCATACACCAACCAGTCGGCACCACTCTCTACGAGGATGCTTTTCATGAGGCGGTCTTGCCAATAGTCGTAGTGAGTGAGGCGCCGCATACTGGCTTCAATACCTCCCAGTACGACGGGTACGTGCGGGAAGAAATTCTTCAGCATCTGCGTATACACAATCGAAGGATACTCGGGACGCATGTCGGGGCGGGCATCGGGCGTATAGGCATCGTCGCTACGCAGGCGCTTGTTGGCGGTGTATTTGTTCACCATAGAATCCATACATCCCGCCGTTACCCCGAAGAAGAGGCGCGGTGCACCCAGTTTCTTAAAGTCGCGTCCGTCGTCGCGCCAGTTAGGTTGAGGCACAATAGCCACTCGCAGCCCTTCTGCTTCGAGCGTACGACCAATCACAGCGGCACCAAACGAGGGATGGTCTACGTAGGCATCTCCGCTAAAGAGAATCACATCAGGCTGTCCCCATCCACGCAGTTCGACCTCTTTCTTGGTAGTGGGCAGCCAGTCGGTCAGTTGCAGGGGGTGCAGATTCACTCCTCCTCACTGTTATCCTGTTCGCTAAGCCAGGTCAGGTACAGGCGGATGAGTTGCTGCAAGCCGAACGCTTTCATGTTGCTGTGATAGATTACGTCGATACAAAGGTCGAGCAGGTCTTTACTGTCCTCCTCTTGCGATGCGATGAGGGAACGTATGTTCAGACGCAGTTTCTCTAATACCGATTCGTCGACAATGCCATTGCTGTCGATGAGATGGCGAAACAGCCCGTATTTTTCGATGGTAGCAAGATTCTCTTCGGATACTTGCAAGGTACGTGTGCCGCTGAGATTAGCTTGAATGGTGTACATATACGCAATATTTTTTAGTTTGCAGATAAGTTTTTACTCTTCTCATGTTCAGAAATACTTCGTCTCTTCGCCCAATATCTCCGAAAGCAGGAGGTTGGCAAGCCGACTGGTACCCAGTCTGAAGTATTCGTTGGTGAGCCACTCTTTGCCGAGCACCTCTTTCACGATGGTGTAGTAATTGACAGCGTCATCGACGGTGTTCAGTCCGCCTGCAGGTTTGAAACCGATGCGTATCCCTGTCAAGTCGTAGTACTCGCGTATGGCGGTGCACATGATATAGGCGGCTTCGGGAGTGGCAGCGGGTTGTAGCTTGCCTGTCGATGTTTTGATAAAGTCGGCACCAGCATACATACTCAGGATGGCGGCTTTCTTGATGTTGGCAGCCGTTTTCAAAGCGCCGGTTTCGAGAATTACCTTCAAGCGATGTTCTTTGCAAACCTCCTTCAGCTCTTGTATCTCGTCGCACATCGATTCATAATCGCCGGCAAGGAACATACCGACGGAGATCACGATATCTATCTCTTCAGCTCCGTTGAGCAGCGCCAGGGCGGTTTCTGCTATCTTCACCTCATTAAATGTTTGCGAAGAGGGAAAGCCTCCCGATACGCAAGCTATGCGCACGGCATCGACATCGAGAATGTCGCGCACCACTTCGGCAAAGTTGGGATAGACACAGATGGCAGCCACATTGGGCAGGTCGGGATGGTCGTTGTCGAAGTTGTTGACGCGCCTGATGAGATGGATAATGCTTTCGTCGTTGTCGGTAGTATTCAGGCTGGTGAGGTCGATGCATCCAAAGAGGAATTTCATTACCTCAGGCGTATGGTTGGCTGGGGCTTTCTCGACGAGAAGGTGGGCTACGGCGGTAGCTATCTCATCGTCTTTCAGGGCGGTGTGATACTTGGCGATGGCAGCGGCGTATTTGTCGGTAACAGGCTGCGCTTCGTGATGATGGTGATGGTGTGAATGTTCTTGTTCCATATATTTTGCTTTTTATTTCGGGGCTACAACGTCGGGGTGTAGCTTGAGATTATCGAGATGTCGGGTACTGTCCCGCTGTGTTTTCTTTTCGAGCGTACGGACAAAAGCTTCGGTAAGGTCTGTTCCCGTTTGATTGGCTATGCAGACAAGTACCCAAAGCACATCGGCAAGTTCCTCTTCGAGGTTGTCTGTCTCGCCTGCTTTAAACGACTGGTCGCCGTAACGTCGCGCCATGACACGTGCCAACTCGCCTACTTCCTCGGTAAGCACTGCCATATTGGTCAGTTCGCTGAAATATCGCACGCCATATTGATGTATCCACACATCTACTTGTTGCTGGGCTTCTTGGAGAGTCATTGATTCCTATGTTTATTTTGTGCAAAGGTAGCATCTATCAAACAATTTTATTCACACTTGGCTAAACAAAATGCTCTTCCTCTCAATAAAACAGCGAAGTTGGTTACTTTAATCTTTTCGTCACCGTATAAAGCACCTTTCCTTCCTTATCTATCATGCGTATCGACAGCTCCTTGCTATCTACAGAATCGACCCATGCCAGTTGCCGATGTGATGTGGCACTCACGGTTCGGGGATAGAGGTATCCCCGATTCGGGGATAGAGGTATCCACGGTTTGGGGATAGAGGTATCCACGGTTCGGGGATAGAGGTATCCACGGTTCACAGCTTGATTTTGATGCCCCAGACGAACTCGGTGTTGTCCGAGCCAGCGGGTGCGTTTCAAAACAATTACAGGTCAAAGTGGCTACGCTTACACTCCCCCCGATAGCCGTACACCTCCTGATAGATGGAGCTGCACACGTGATGGTAGATTTCATCATCCGATAGGTCTATCTCCCGGAAGCTCATCAGTTTTAGTGGGAGGAAGTCGTGTTCGGGCGAATAGGGCGGCTGCAGATAGTCGCGCTGCCACAGGCGGAAGCCAAGCCGCTCGTAAAAACCGATACGGCGGCAAGTAATCTCCGATGCGGGAGGTTCTACCTCAATGACCAAAGGCAGGCTGAAGCGGCTTGTCAGAGAGGTAATCAACTGCGTCCCGTATTTTCGGTTGCGATATTCGGGTGCAATAGCCAGATGCTCTGCATAGCAGAAACCGGAAAAGAGCCAGTAGTTATAGAAGCCCACGGGCAGATCGCCGTCTAAAACAATATAAAGATGGAATACAGATGCCTGCTCGTCGGTAATACGACGCAGCGCCGACAAGGAACGACGCTCCTCCGGCGGGAACGATTCTACCAGAACACGCTCCATAAACCGATACAGCGCAGCATCGGTAGTAGTGATTCGTTGCGCAGTAATCATCGGGGTGAGATTATTCGACTTTAAACTCTATATTGGCAAAGCGCAGCATATCGCCTACCTGAAACATCACCGGCTCATGGGGGGTCAGCTGGTCGCCATTAAGGAAGGTACCGTTGGTCGAATCCAGATCTATTACCTCCCATTTGCCGTCTGCACTCTTTTGCAGACGGGCATGCTTACCCGATATATAGGTATATGGTGTAAACGCTTCGGCATATCCGCCGTGTCGGCGACCGATTACTACTCCGTCGACCAGCGCCAACCGTAGTGGTGGATTGGTACAAACCAACCGCATGGGCAATACTTTGGGCGGTACCTTGGGTCGTATGGTACGTCCCGTATTGATTGTTTTCCCTACGGTCGATTCGCCGCGGGTTGCTGCATCTGCCGCTTTCACGGTCGATTCGCACATCAGTTCGCGAACAGAAGTCAGCTCTTTGCCGCAACGGGTACACCGTTTGCCCTTGCCAAGTACGCGGCAGTTGGGGCAGATAAAGAGTTCCGCTCCGCACTGGTCGCAAAAATAGCTGTCGCTCTCTATTTCGGCTTTACATTTGGGGCAATTGATTGTAGCCATATCTTTAATTACTCTGTTTTAGTTCATCTTTATAGCATATCTTCGGGCAGCAGCGTGTCGTAACCCGCGGGGTCGAAGTGGGGAGTTTCCATTTCGCGTCTCAGGCGTGAGCTTTGATTTTTCAACACGCGGTCGAAGTAGTTGTGTACCTCACGGGCATTGGCAAAGTTGCGGTCACGACGTTTGTAGAGGTCGATAAAGTAGACGCGCATCACCTGCTCGGCATCGGCGGTGAGTGTGAGCATCTCTTTTTTGGCTTTAGCAAGAAAGATTTGCGCCAGTTCATCGGGGTTATAATCCTCGAACGGAATCACCTTGGTGAAGCGTGACTCCAAACCCGAGTTGCTGTTGATCCACTCTTTAATCTCTTGCGGATAGCCGGCAGCGATACATACCATCTTACCTTTATAGTCGAGCAGCATGGGCAGCAGGGTATTGGTAGCTTCCTGTCCGAAGGCATCGCCCATCAGCGAGTAGGCTTCGTCGATGAAGAGTACGCCTCCTACGGCTCGCTTTACCATACGTGCCGTTTTACCGGCGGTTTGTCCTACGTACCCTTCCACGAGGTCTTTGCGGGTTACTTCGAGCAAGCGATTGCTGGGCAGCACGCCCAAGGCGTAGAATATGTTACCCATGATGCGTGCCACAGTGGTCTTTCCCGTGCCGGGATTGCCCACGAAGAGATAATGGTCGGCTACGCCTTGGAATTTCTTGCCGGTAGCTTCGGCTTTGGCTCGCTCCACCTTTATATAATCGGCAATCTCTTTCACTTCGCGTTTCACGGCAGCCAGTCCGATGAGTTGGTTCAGTTCTGCCATGCACGCTTCTTCGTCTATCATCTGGGGCGGGTCGTAGGGGATGTCGGTAGCCTGAATGGTGAGGAACATCTCGCGTGTCACGGGGTATCCGGCAGAGCGCAGCTCTGTCAGTCGGTTGGAGCGGCGCAGCTTGGTTTTGTCGAAGAGCTTTACCATTTCGCCTGCATTGCCGAAGTTCTCATCCTTCGATGTCACCATCTCATCGACGAGCTTGGTCAGCATCTCTTCGGCTTCGGGAGTGAGCACGTTCTCTTTTTTGTGTGCCAATGAGCGATAGATAGCAATCAGTTGGTCGGCAGTATAATCTTCGATGTGCAGGAAGGTGGTGAACCGTCGGCGGAATCCGGGGTTGGCATTGTTGATAAACTCTTCCATATCTGCCTGATAGCCTGCACAGATGACAACGAACTTGCCGGCATCGCGTACCATGCGCGTCATCAGCGATTCTACCGCTTCCACGCCAGCCTGTCCGCCCTGTCCGGTGCCTCCCCCTGCACCTACAGGCACCAGCGCATAGGCTTCGTCGATGAACAGGATACCGCCCATAGCCTCGTCGCACGCTTTATCCATCAACTTGGCGGTTTCGTTCTGATAGGGACTGACTAAGTTTTTGCGCTCCTTCTCTACAACCTTGTCGGTGGGCAGCAGACCGATAGCCTTGAATATCTCTCCCAACTTCTTGGCAAGAGTGGTTTTGCCTGTTCCGGGATTGCCTGTCAACACAATGTGCACGGGGGTTATTTCGGCATCGGCAATTCCCATATCCATCATCTCTTTATCCATGGCAATCTTGTTGGCAAGGGCACGTATCTCGGCTTTCACATTATTCATGCCGATAAAGTCGTCCAACTCTGCCAAGATTTCGGGCAGTGTTTTCACATTTCGATTCTCTTCACCCTCAATGTCGGCACGCGTCAGGATGTTTGCCATAGCGGGGTCGTAGGCAGCGGTACTCTTGAGTGCCAGCAGGCGAACACCTTGCTGCTTGATGGCTCGATCGAGCGTATTACGTACCTCACGGGCATTGCCGAAGGTGCGGGTGCGGGTGAGATACATTTTCTTGAAGTAGTTGGAAATGAAAGCTTCGGCATCGGCATCGAGGGTGAGTTGCTCTTTTTTCACCTGCCGACGGAAGATCTCCGTCAGCTCGTCGGCGGTATAATCGCGGAAGTTCACCGTTTCGTTGAAGCGCGAAGTCATGCCCGAGTTGGCGCTAAGAAATTCGCCCATCTCCTTGCTGTAACCGGCAGCGATAGCCACAAACAGCCCGCGGCGATCTTCCACCAACTTGAGTAGGGTGTCGATGGCTTCTTGTCCAAAGCCGTCGTTTTCACCCGATTTCAACGTATAGGCTTCGTCGATAAAGAGCACGCCGCCCATTGCCATGTCGACATACTTCTCTACTGCCAGCGCTGTCTGTCCGACATAACCTGCTACCAGCTCCTTGCGCGAGACCTCCACCAATTGTCCGATGGGGAGTACCTCTAAGGAGTTGAGTATATCGGCAAAGATCCGTGCGAGGGTTGTCTTGCCTGTTCCCGGATTACCCAGAAAGAGGAAGTGATCTTTGATTTCGCGTTTAGCGCCGACGCCTTTGCGGTCGCGTTCAAAATCAATCTTGTTGACGATCTTTTGTACCGTAGCCTTGATTTCATCGATGCCGACAAATTCGTCCAGCTCTGTCATGATCTGTTCGTAGCTCTTCTGATGAAACTCCTGCCCGGGAATGTCGGCTGGTATAGCAACGGTAGCATTGGGGTCGCGGCGAATGGTATTGGCAAAGATATCGGCAGCCTTCTTTACGGCGAGGTGTCCGTTACCGAAGTCGTCGGCTTTCTGCCGCATGTCGTATTTGAAGATGCGCTCTAATTTGGCATCGGCTTCGGCATTAAGCGTAATGCCATATACTTTCTTGAGTTCGCGGATGCAGATCTCCTTCAGGTCGCTCACGGTGCAATCTTTCAGGTCGAAGCGATACTCGAAGCGATTGCTTACGTCGGGATTGGCAACGAGAAACTCTTTAAATCCGGCAGAGAGACCTGAAAGAATGACGATAGGATCGTTGTTCCACTTGTCCATACTGCTGAGAAGCTTGTCGAGGCGGTTGATCTCGCTGGCAGCTCCGGTAGGCACCAGCTTCTGTACATTTTCGATGCAGAGGATGCCTCCTTTAAGGTTGGCTGTGTTTTTCTCCCACTCTTTCGAGAACGTTTCGTAATCTACGGCATCAATCACCGTCATGACGGGTTGCTTCACCACGCCGATGGCAAACAGTAACTTTTGCAACACAGATGCGAGCTTGGTTTTTCCGGTTCCCGTATTTCCGGTGAGAATCATATCCATTCCCAAGCGGACAGGCACGCCGATGCGTTGCGAACGTAATGCTAACGATTCGCAGGTATTCACCAAATCTTGTAACTGCGTCTTTACACCCTCCATCCCTACCAATTCGCGTAACGGTTCGGTACCTTTATTGATTAATGTGACACCGCACCACTTGCAAAAGTTAGCTATATCGCGATTGGGTTTTTGACATTTCGGACAGTTCATATTCATTCTTTCATTTCTTCTGTTGGTATCTTTTGAGACACGGGCTGTTTGACAAACTTGAATTTCACTCGTTTCTTGGTGGTATAGTTTTCGTAAGTACCTCCAAAAGCATCCATTCCATCGCCTTCAAAGGTGCCTATATAGCTCCCGTCGAGCACACCGTTGGTACGTTCTACGTCGTCCAGACGAATGGTGCGGGTTGCCGCATCTACCGTACCGGTGAGCGACTCCGAGGTACGTTGCGAGTATGTCACGTGTATGGTGCCTCTTATTTTCAGCGCACTGGCTTCGGTGATTTCCAGCGTAGCTTCGCGACCGTCGAAAGTGCCTTTCCAAGTACCTTCGAGTGCTCCGACCGACATTTCGCTCTTCAGCAGGTCGGACAGGCTGAACTGCGGTGCGTACTTCACAAACAAGAAGCCCAGAAAGCCTACGATGAGCAGCGACAAGATGGAACGGTAAAGGAAGCGACGGACATTGTTTTTCAGATAGTCGTTATATTCGGTCATTTCATCGCCTATCGAGGAGACGAAGCTGGTGCCTGCCTTGGCGCGAAAGGCAAAGTGAAGCGGTTCGAGCCTCATCTCTTCGAAACCCGGCTTCAACACGGCACGGTGAGATTTGGTTAGCAAGGGTAATTTGAAGTAACAGGTACGTATGGTAGAGTAGGCAAGTATCATCAGTATACCCGCCAATACGTGGTTGGCATGTAACCACTCCAGATGCTTCACCGGGTCGTACTCCAGCAACAGAATAAAATAGACGCTATAATAGAGCATGGCGCCCAAGACACAGCCCATGACCAAACTGCCGATGATGTTGCGTCCTTCGGAAGTTACATAAACCAATGCTCCAAAGACAACGCCCAGCGCAACCAATGCCGGTATGTTGAGCACACGCAACGGATTACCTTCAAAGGGCAGTCCGAAGTATAACAGTATCCCTGCTGCCGTCAGCAGCGGCAACACACATGCCACCCCCAGAAAGATGCGCATCAATCGGAGTGCCCCCACTTTGAGGCGTATCTTCCGGACGCCTTTACGCATATAATCGGATGCCAGATGGTAGTTGGCTACGTCGGCATCTTTGTTATCGAATCGGGCGATAAATTCGATATATTCAACCACCTGTTGCTCGTAGGCAAACTTGGCAGATAGTTTTCGATTGGGGTCTTCTTGAAAGAATACGGCAATCCAATCTTTCAGATAACCGCTCTCTAACTCTTGTTTTACCTCTTTGGCAGGTATGTGCTTCAGCTCCGACAAGGAGGTGATGCTCCGATTACTTTCCTCGAAATAATAATAAGGAGAGGCTCCCAATCCTTTTATCATCTTGAATGTTGCAATAACGCGATTGTAGGGACCCGATTTGCGCAGATTGTCTTTCGACTGAAGGTCGAAGCAGTAGTTTATCCACTCTATTTTGTCGTCGTAGACGCCTTTCGATTTGAGGTAGAAGTAGAGACGCGACCCCAACATGTCGGAAAGCATGCCAAGCATGTATCCGGCATAGTCGTATTCGGGAGTTCCTTTGCGGGCATGACGATAAATCATGAGTTGACGATTCATGAATTGTGCCACTTGCGTGTGGGTAAAGCAGTAGTCGTCGGCAGTTTCGTCGGTCTGCAAGGTGAACGACACTTTGGGACTAAGGTTGTAAAGTACGGCGTAGGTCACGGCAGACTCCTTCGGGTCGAAGCCTTTGAGTTGGGCGTGTATCTTTACCACAAGGCTCTTATCGTGTGCACCGAGCCAGATCAAAAACGATTCTTCTCCCAGATCGCTCCACGACTCAGCGCTCAGCGAATGCGAGTAGGCAAAGCGTAGTATGTCGTCGGGGGTTCGACAATCCTCATGCTCTCCCCTTTCGTCGGTCAATGTATAAGGACGTGTGGGAGCAAGCGTGTATATGAGTCGCCGTAATGCCTCACGCCGACGTTCGGGTTGGCGGAAGAGCTGCACGGTATTGTCGGCAAGTTGTTGCAGGTCGTGCACATGGAAGAAGATAAAGAGCGGATCGTACTCATTGGTCAACATCGACAGATAAACACTAAAGTAACGGTTGAGCGACTGTGCTATCTCGTCGGCTGTGATACAGGGATTTCCCTTGACATCGTAGTAGGGCATATCCATGTTGAGGGCATAACAAGCGGCATACAATCCGGCCGTTGGCTGCTTGGGGTATCGTTTTTCGGTGATTTCTTCGATTTCGGCTGCCAGCTCGGGGCGTTGGTTCTCGTTGAGCCATTTGGCTATTTTCCCGGTATAAAGGTACTTTCCTGTCAGGTCGGGATCTTGACGCATGTAATCTGCCAATTCTTCGGGCGAATGGGCAACCTGATTCTTTCCGGCATTGAAGATGATATTAAAAGCATGCTCTACGTCCTGACTGTCGTTATCGTTGTAGATGTTTTCGCCCTGCGACCAACGCACAATGTCGGCAAACCCGCATCGTTTTTCGGGCTGCGGCACGGTAAGGGCTTTGATGAGTTGCAGGGTATGGGCAGAAAGATTATCGGGAAAGGGGAGGTCGCCTGTACGCTTACGCTTCATCAGTTCGAACTCTTTCTCTTTGAACTCCCTTTCACCCATCCACAGACAGAGCAATACCATGCCCAGCGAATAGAAGTCGCTCTTGGTATCTATCTCTACCATATTCTCACCCGGCACGGTGTAATACATTTCGGGAGCGGCATAGATGCGGGTGCGGGCTTGGTCGGTGCGGGCTACACCCTCTTTATCGCACTTCACGGAGATGCCGAAATCGCCCAATACGACCTGTTTCTGTGTCTCGTCTAAAAAGAAAAAGTTTCCCGGTTTGATGTCGCGGTGAATAAATCCGTGTTGGTGACAGAGGTCGATGGCGGCAGCAGCTTGCAGAGCAATCTCGCAGAGGCGCTCTTCGTTGCCACGCAAGTTGAGTTTGTCGAGCGAACCACCGGTACAGTAGGTCATCAGTTCGTAATCGCGTACTTCGCCCGGCACGCGGGGGTTCTCCCACAAACCATGTGAGTAGATATCGACTAACAACCCTGAACGGGGAGTGCGGCGAATACGTTCGAGTATTTCGTGATTGGGAGGCGGTTCGATACCTACATAGTAGAGTTTGAGCACATACTGTTTACCGGTGCCGTTCGTAACGAGCAGGATCTGTGCTTCGCCGGTGCCGTCTGAGATAGCTTTGTCGACGTTGTAGGTCTGACCGTCGATGGTGTACGAGGCGTCGTATGGACGGATGATGTCATCAATTTCTTTCTTTTGCTCGGCACGCAGGGTGTCCGAATCGACTATGGTAGGCGCTACGCGCATGGTTTTCTCATACGCCGGTATGGCAGCGGGGCGCAGAGTTTTCTCACCCAAATCCCCCGATGGACGCAGGGTTTTGGTCTCTCCGGCAGGACGCAGAGTTTTAGTCTCTCTGGTTGGTCTCAGAGTTTTGTCTGCTTTCTCGGCAGGGCGCAAAGTTTTATCAATACTGTCACTCATATCTTGCTATCTATTCATCACGACTCATTCAATCCTTACAACCGACATCGACGTCGCTATTGCCGTTGCTTTCACTCTACGGCTATGTTATATAATAAATTCTATTCTTCGTATTCAAATACCCGTTGCGCAGTAATAATATCATCGTACACCCACTCACCTCCCAATTGTGGCTGTGCACACTCACTGGGCTGCAGATGGCGGGCGTGGCAGAGATTACAAATCCAGTAGGCAGGAGTCTTCGTAACGTTCTTCTTCAATACCGGCAGCTTGCGTGCCGAGTAGTAGTTGCGCTGCATTTGAGGGGTTGTATCGCCTTCGGGACGTAGCTTTTGCATGAGGTGCTGCATCTCTTCTACCTTTTCTTTATACTCCTCGGCGGTCTCGGTAAGCTCGGGCTTGGCAAGGGTGAGTTTAATTTTCGATTCACGACGCAAAGCGGGAGAGGCGATCGATACCTCATTCCGTTTGAGCAATGTTTTATAGCCGTCGCTCAACCCGACAACAGCTCCTTTCGGCAGGCTTTCCGATTCATTATGAACATCCGAATCGTCTTTCTTATCGGTAAGCTTCGTCTCTAAATCAGCCAATTCATCGGTAAGCGCTATCATCTGTTGGTATATCGGATCTTGATGCGCCCGTTGCACCTCTCGGTCGGCAAATTCATTCAACGGACGGTTGCACTTCCTACAAAAACTGCGAAAATTGAGTGTGCCGCAATCGGGACAGACTATGCCGACGCGCGGATTGCCGCATTCGGGACAAAACCGGTCATCATGCTCGAGCGGAGCACCACAAAAAGAGCATTGGTTGGGTTGCAGGCTATGCCCGCAAGATGGGCATATTTCCCAATGAGGTTGTACTGCCATATTACAATAGGGGCAAGATGCAGCAGACAATGACATGCCACACTCTTCGCAGAACTTATCTCCATCGTGACAAGGTGTCCCGCAATGGGAGCACACCCGAGGAGTAGAAGTTTCCACTATAGTAGTAGCGCATTGCTGTTGCTTTTTTACCTGTCCAATCGATAAAGATTGTTGCTGTTCCATTCCTGTATATCGGCGTCCTTTGTATTTAGCCCCCAAAAGTATAAATTAAAATCTGAAAAGAGGTAGTTTTGATTCAGAAAAAGCAATAATGCATATTATTGATGATTTAAACTTAACCATAGAAAAGGTCAGTTTATACGCATATCGCCGCAACGACGGCATTTCCACTATTCCCTGACCGAAGCAGCAACGGTATTTGCCACGAGCGAACGCAGCCGCACCACGCTGTGTCCATCTTCGGGGTGGACGGAGTTGATAAGCAGAATCACGGAGATGTCGTTCTCGGGGTCGATAATCATCGACGTACCCGTATAGCCTGTATGTCCGTAGGTCTGCCCACTGAAATAGTCGCCCTGATTGGAGTTATAGTCGGAGTAATTGTCCCATCCGAGTGTCCTGCCGAACTGCTCTACGGCGCGGGGCACACTGCGCATCGCCCGGACGGTGAGGGGACTCAATATGCGGTGTCCGTTCCATTCGCCTTTGTTTTGCAGGGCGGCACAGAGCACAGCCAAGTCGTCGGCGTTTGAAAATACGCCGGCATTGCCGCTGATGCCACCGTTCAGGATGCGTGCCAACGGGTCGTGTACTTGCCCACGCAGCACACTACCGTCTTTTTGTTTCTCTGTCGGGGCGATGAGGTCGTGCCAGTCGCCTTTCGTGGAGGCTGCCCAGCAGGCATCGGAGGTATTCACCCAATGTCCTTGCTTGTCGCGTTGACAGGGCAGGTAGTCGGTGTGTGCCATGTCCAACACGTCGAATATGTTGGTACGGGCAAAGTCGCGTAGCGACATGCCGCTCACCGTCTCAATGATGTGTTGCAGGGTAATATAATTGAGGCAACTGTATATGAAGTCGGTCTGCGGGCGATATACGCGGTTGCAAGTGGCGATATAGTGCATCAGCGCATCGGGGGCAGGCGAACCATATTGCTTCTCCAGCTCGGCAGCCGGTGCATACGAGGGTAGTCCGGAGGTATGCGTAAGCAGGTCGGCAATGCGAATGGTCTGCTTCTCCTTACCATCCTTGCTCGCCCAGTCCTTAAACTCGGGAATGTAGCGATTCACGGCATCGAGCAATCGGAGCTTGCCCCGTTCGGCAAGTATGTGAATACAAATGGCAGTAGATACCGTTTTGCTGCACGAAGCCAAGTCGAAGATGGTATTAGTGGTCATCGGCTCCCGCTTCGGGTAGATCTGCTTACTGCCGTATGCTTTCAGATAAGCCATCTTGCCGTGACGCACCACCGCCAGCACAGCTCCCGGAATCTCCTTATTGGCAATCGCCGTGAGTATTGCCGAATCGGCATATTGTAGCTGAACCGCATCCAGCCCCACCGTCTCGGGCGATACCCGCTGCAACGGCTGTTGTGCCCCGACGTGCAAAGCAAAGAGGGCGCAGAGAGAGAAAAAGATAAAATGTTTCATGAGGATATGTTATCGTGTAAATTCGTTAATACTAATACGTTTGTCACTGTAACTCATATCATTTATTTCCTGAAGCAACTCAGGTGAATGGGTATTAATGATGATTTGTCTCAATAATTCGTCCGGTTGTTCCAAATCCATCGACATATCTTTAAGTAAATATGCCATCGCCTTAATACGGAACGGATGTATCCCGTTCTCAGGATATTCAAAACAGAGCAAACCCCGATGTTGCTCGTCTACGAGCAAGATACACAAGACAAGTAGACGTAGTGTTCCTTCAGACAGAACCCTGGATGTAAATACCTTGCCGTCAATATTAGTGAGATTGACTATAAAGAGTTTATTCGCCTTATCATCGATCACATCAACGCCAACATACTCCGGCAAGAAAGATTTCAATGCGCGGGAAACGTCGGTTATGTTATACTCGTCCTCGCATTTCAAGCGGAATAGCGCAGCAGCTAAATTCTCTCCGCTGTGTCCTATCTTGTCTATGTAATTAGTTTCTTGTTTGGTAGGTTCTCTCAATATTTCGGGGTTGAGCTGCATAAAGTTCCACGATCGAAGTTCTTCACGCATTGCAAACACATGCGGAAAGTCTACGGAGTTTACGCTGCTAAGCACTGTTTGATTGATGGTATTGGCAACCGATTCTCTTCCACCTCGTCTTCCGTCTTGTCTGATGGTGATTGTCTGTTTTTCATTTTTCTCTTTTGTATCAATATAGGGTTTGGCGCTTCCATCAGCCTGTCTGCTTCCCCAAATATCCTTGTGTTTATTTCCCAAATATCTTTTGCACCAATCATCCTCTTCGGGTCTTATCTTGAAAAGGCGTTCTTTTTTCACAAAGAGTTCGTCAAAGCCTCTTTCGTTGGAACGTCTGTCGATGACCAACTCATATCTTAGTCGGGGAGTTGTGATTTCGGCTTTCCCTCCCCAATTATCTTCTATGGAGCGTTTCACCAAAACATCCACAACGAAACTCATTTCAGAGACGTGTTTTTCGGATGTATATAGCAAGAACTGTTCATCGATATTTCCTCTCCGGTCGGGAAGCGAAAAGGCGCTCCGCAAATCCAAAGAAGCCAGTCCCGACAATAGTCGCAAAGCATCAAACAGATTGCTTTTACCCGATGCATTCGCTCCAGAAATCACCGCAAACGGCGTAAACTCCATCACAAAGTTGGAGAACGACTTAAAACCGTTGATTTCTATTCTGGTAATCATATTTATTTCTATTTATAAATGTCTGTTTCACGCAATTCGCCTCTTCAACCACAGCGCAAAGAAGCGGTCGTACACTTGATAAATGCCTAATTCTTTCGTCACAAAATCTTTCTCCAGCAAGCCGCGCAGGGCGGATTGTACGGAGCTGCCGGAGGGGAGGCGATACTTCTTGACGAAGGCGGCGGAGGTGACGTTTTGGGCTTTACCCTCTTTGCAGAGAGCGATGAGTATCTCTTTTTGCTTTTCGGGTATCTGATAGAGTAGCTCGGAGTAGGTGAAGTCGTAGGCTTCCATGACCAGACGGAGGGCGGTATCTATCTGTTCGGGGCGGCAGGTTTCGCCGGGGGCGGTGAGCGAGAAGAGGATGTTCAGGAGCTTCTGTATGTACCAAGTGATGCCTTCGAATTGTTGGTAGATGGCGGTAACGACCTCCGCATCGAGCGTTTTGCCCGCCGCCATGAAGTGGTGGAGGGCGAAAGTGATGTAATGGTCAAGGTCAATGGCATCCAAGTGCATGATGGAGACGCTTTGGTAGAACGGCTTCGACGGATTGACGAACATATCGCCCATCAAGTGGCGCTGCGAACCGGCGAAGATGAAGCGGGCGTTCTTGCTGTGTTGAATATGGGTGCGCAGCACAGCTTCCATGTTGTCTTCGGGGTAATTACGCACCTGCTGAAACTCGTCGATGGCTACGATGCACGGTTTGTCGGCTTGCTCCAAGTAGCGGAAAATCTCATCGAGCGTCACACTTGGCGTGTGGATGTCGCCCAGTTCGATGCTCCACGACGGAGTACCGAGGCTGTCGAACGAGAAACTTGTCCGCAACGATGTAAGCGAGGAGAAAAATATCTCCCAAGCTCGTCGTCCTTTGGGTTTGAGCACTTCGAGTATCGACTTTCCGAGGCGGTACACAAAGTCGCGCAGGGTCTTGGTGGAATAAATGTCTATCAGGAAGAGATGGTATCGCTCACTCAGCTCCGGCGCGTGAAAGCAGTGTTCTATCAATCCGGTCTTACCCATGCGACGGGTGGAGATCATCGCTACGTTGTTACCGTTGAGCACTTGCCGCAACAGATTGTCCGTTTCGGCGCGACGGTCGCAGAAATATTCCGCAGAGATGTATCCACTTGTAGTGAAAGGGTTTATAACCATGACGCAAAATTTTATGCAAAGGTAATTATTGCATGATAATAAAGTCGGTATTCTACGCGAAATTATCTCTTGAACTTGTTCCGGCGACTTCAAGAACTTGTTCCAGCGACTTCTTGAACTTGTTCCGACGACTTCAAGAACTTGTTCCAGCGACTTCTTGAACTTGTTCCGGCGACTTCAAGAACTTGTTCCGGCAACTTCAAGAACTTGTTCCAGCGACTTCAAGAACTTATTTCGGCGACTTCAAGAACTTGTCCCGACAATTTCAAGAACTTGTTCCGGCAACTTCAAGAACTTATCTCGGCGACTTCAAGAACTTATCTCGCCCCCTTTATACGCCTCTACTGCCTCTTTTACCGAGCCGTGGAGCAGCAAGAGCGCTTTGGCTTTGCCGTAATCCAGCTTCAGTTCGTCGACAATCATGCGGGTGCCGCGGTCGATGAGTTTTTGGTTAGTGAGCTGCATGTTAACCATTCGGTTGCCTTTTACCCGTCCGAGCCGGATCATGATGGAGGTGGAGATCATGTTGAGCACCATCTTCTGTCCGGTGCCCGACTTCATGCGCGAGCTTCCCGTGATGTATTCCGGACCGACGACCACCTCGATGGCGACGTCGGCTTGGGCAGCCATCGGGGTGTCGGGGTTGCCGGTGATGCAGGCGGTGAGGATGTTGTGTTCGCGTGCGGCTTGGAGCGCGCCGATCACGTAGGGTGTGGTTCCCGAGGCAGCAATGCCGATGACGGTGTCGAGGGCGGTGATGTTGCGGTGTACCAGCTCCTCCCAGCCGCGTCGGGGATTGTCTTCGGCTCCCTCCACGGGGTTGCGCAGGGCGGTGTCGCCGCCGGCAATCAGTCCGATGACCAATGTGGGCGGCATACCGAATGTGGGTGGAATCTCCGAAGCATCGAGCACACCCAGCCGTCCGCTAGTACCTGCACCGATATAGAAGATACGTCCGCCCCGCTTCATACGCGGCACAATCAGACTGACTAACCGCTCTATCTGCGGAATGGTGTTCTGCACGGCGAGCGCCACCTTTTGGTCTTCGGTATTAATCTCCTCCAGTATCTCACGGATGGATTTCTTCTCCAAATCGTCATACAGAGAAGGTTGTTCGGTAATGTTCAAAGACATAATTTACGCGTTTTTAAGAAACAATGCGACAAAAGTAATCATAATTCAGATAAGTGGTTCTGTTTATCCGTAAAATACGGACTGAACATGGCGAACTGAAAGCCTCAAACTACCTGTCTAACAGGGTGATTGAACGATAATCGTCTACTCTTTATACCCGTCCAACGGTGGTTAGACGCGCGTCCAACGACCGTTGAACGGGCGTCCAACCACCGTTAGACGCGCGTCTAACCACCGTTGGACGCCGATGATGAGCCGATATGAACTTTATCATCTTTGCCAATTTACTCAATTAAAATTTGGTGAAATCATTTCATTTACACTACCTTTGCTCCCACACGAGCTTCGCACAAGAGGCTAACCTCGAACAGGCACTCCTCGAAAGAGTAGAAGCCTTATATATAAATCAAACAAATATTTAGATGGAGCAACTTTTACATTACGTCTGGAAGCACAAGCTGTTTCCCTTGCAACCGCTGCAAACCACCCTCGGCGAACCGATAGAAGTGATAGATACGGGACTGCACAACATCCATGCCGGTCCCGACTTCTTCAACGCCAAACTAAAGATAGCCGGTACCCTTTGGGTAGGTAACGTCGAGATTCATACCCGAACCTCCGACTGGATACGCCACGGACATCAGCACGATGCTGCCTACAACAACGTCATTCTGCACATAGCCGAAACGGTCGACGGTGAGGCAACACGTGCCAACGGCAGTCAGGTGCCGCAGATGCAGCTCTCTTGCCCCGAAACCATCCGCCACAACTACGACGAGCTGCGCCGCACAGAGATCTATCCGCCTTGCTACGCGATCTTGCCTGCGCTGCCTAAACTCACTATACACTCGTGGCTGTCGGCACTACAGATGGAGCGGTTAGAGCAGAAGACGCAACTCATCGCCGATAGATTGGCGCGTTTTCAACACAATTGGGAGGATGTGTTCTTCATTACCTTGGCACGTAACTTTGGTTTCGGACTGAATGGCGATGCTTTCGAGGGATGGGCAAGCAGGCTCCCCTTCCGTGCCATCGACAAACATCGCGACAATCTACTTCAAGTCGAAGCCTTCTTCTTCGGACAAGCCGGACTGCTGGAAGAACCGTATATCGACCACGAAGAGCGCCATCCCGCTACCGACAAACAGTGTATAGACAACTACTACTTCTCGTTGCAGAAAGAGTTTCGCTACCTGCAGCGCAAGTTCGACCTCACCGCCTCGGCTGCCACCACGCCGTGGCGCTTCCTCCGCCTGCGACCGGGCAACTTCCCGCACGTGCGGTTGGCACAGTTGGCACACCTCTACCACACCCGCCGGTCGCTCTTCTCGCAAGTGATGGAAGCCGATACGCTCGATGCGGTGAAAAGGCTCTTCACCACTTCCACCTCGCCTTATTGGGAGACCCATTTCAACTTCCGGAAGCTTTCGCCTCAACGCCCCAAACGAACCGGCAACAAGGCGTTGGAGCTGATTATCATCAACACCGTCATCCCGTTTCTCTATGCCTACGGTCTGCACAAAGCCAATGATATGCTGTGCGAACGCGCCGCACACTTTCTGGAGCTACTGCATGCCGAAGACAATCACATCACACGGGCATGGACTACCGTCGGGCTACCGGTATCGACCGCCGGCGATTCGCAAGCCCTTTTGCAACTCCAAAAGAACTATTGCGACCGCAAAGACTGTCTGCGCTGCCGGTTTGGGTATGAATATTTAAAAGGGAAACGTGCTCGATAAAAGCGCCTTGTTTTCGGCAGCTTCCATCACGGCACGTGCACCTTCGGCTTTATCGTCGATGCCGCAAAGATGAAGAATGCCGTGAATGATGACGCGATACAACTCCTCGTTGTATGATTTTCCGAAAAGGTCGGCGTTGGTACGCACGGTGTCGAGACTGACGAAGAGGTCGCCACTGAGGCGGTTGCCCTCGCAATAGTCGAAGGTTATAATATCGGTGAAATAATCGTGCTGCAAGTATTGACGATTCACTTCGAGAATCTTCTCGTCGTTACAGAAGATATAAGCTATTTCACCTATCGTTTTGCCGTAGGAGGCAGCAACCGACTTGATCCATGCGGTAGTTTCGCGTCGTTTGATGGCAGGCATTCTGACACCATCTGTCTGATAACTAATCATATAAGTATATAAATATCTAAGTGTATATGTATCTAAGCATCCAAATCTCCATTCAAAAGAAGAAGAGATAGCTGATAAAGATAGCAGCTACAATACCTGCCCCGTCGGCTATCAATCCGCAAGTCACGGCGTTGCGTGTCTTGGTAATGCCCACGCTGCCGAAGTAGACTGCCAGTATATAAAACGTTGTATCGGAAGCGCCACGCGCCACACAGCTCATCCGCCCCACAAACGAATCGGCGCCGTACTCGCGCATGGCATCTATCATCAAGCCGTTAGCTCCGCTGCCGCTCAGCGATTTCATCAGGGCGGTAGGGAGTGCGCCGACAAAAGAGGTATCCCATCCGGTCAACCCGACTAACCAGCCAATGCCGTCCACCAGCAAAGTCATCGCACCCGAAGCCCGAAACACCGCAATGCCCACCAAAAAAGCAACCAGATAGGGTATGATGCGCACAGCCGTAGTAAAACCCTCTTTGGCGCCCTCCACAAAGGCGTCGTAGACATTGATCTTCTTCCATACACCCCAAAGAATAAAAAGTAAGATAATACTGAAGAGTATCACATTGGCTGTCAAGGTGGAATAGATCCCGATTCCATCGCGACCGATAGCGACAAAGAGTGTCATCAGTGCGGCAAAGAAAAGAGACATACACCCCACCAAGATCAGGATAGGTTTGCAAAACAGATTGATATGCTGCGAGATACTGACCGCAGCGATGCCCACCACCGTCGAAACGGTCGTGGTAAGCAGCACCGGGATGAAGATATCGGTAGGCTGCGCTGCTCCCAGCTGCGCGCGGTACATCATGATGCTGATAGGAATCAAGATCAATCCCGAAGTGTTGATTACCAGAAACATAATCATGGGATTGGTAGCTGTGTCTTTCTGAGGATTCAACTCCTGCAGTTGCTTCATCGCCTTCAAGCCGAGAGGCGTGGCGGCATTGTCAAGCCCAAGCATATTGGCAGAGAGATTCATGAAGATGCTACCCATGGCAGGATGCCCTTGGGGAATGTCGGGAAAGAGGCGACAGAACACCGGACTAAGCCAGCGTGACAGCGCTTCTATCATGCCGCTCCGCTCGCCAATCTTCATGATACCTAACCAGAGAGCCAGCAATCCCGTCATCCCCAAAGAAATCTCGAAAGCCGATTTCGACGATGAAAAGGTAGAATTGACCAGCTCGGTAAATATCTCCATATCGCCCCAAAAGAGCAGTTTGACCAACGCCACGATGAAAGCAATCACGAAGAAAGCTATCCAGATATAGTCCAATACCATAACAATTATTGGTTTTAATTGCAAGGACAAAATATTGTCCGCTTCAATTTTTCGCAAAAGTAAGCATATCTTTTGGCAACTCTCTCACGAAGTGATACTTTTGTGCCCGTTATGATCAAACTTACCCCTCCTCATGGCGAACACAATGTGTTGTTGCACTGCTGTTGCGCCCCTTGCTCGTCTGCCATCATCGAATGTCTGCTGGCTAACGACATCCGCCCCACCGTCTTTTATTACAATCCAAACATCTACCCACTCGAAGAGTATGAAATGCGCAAAGCCGAAGCCATCAGGTTTGTCGACAGCCTCCACCTCGACTTTGTCGATGCCGACTACAACCATGACGCTTGGCGCACCGACGTGGCAGGCTTGGAGTACGAACCCGAACGCGGCAAACGCTGCCTGCAATGCTTCCGGCTACGTCTTACCGAAACAGCCCGCTATGCTGCCGAACACGGATTCACCCTCTTTACTACTACCCTCGCCTCTTCGCGCTGGAAACGGTTAGAACAAATCAACGAAGCCGGACGGCAAGCTGCCGCCCCATACCCATCCACCACCTTTTGGGAACAAAACTGGCGAAAAGGCGGGCTGCAAGAGCGACGCAACGAGCTACTGCGCGAATATGCGTTTTACAATCAACAATATTGCGGATGCGAATTTAGCTTTCTGCATTAAAAGGAAAGCACTACCGCGTCCTATTCGCGAATAAGCTGTACCTTTGCACTTCCAAATGCAATAAGAATGACTTTCAATTACGACATTATCGTTATCGGAGCGGGGCATGCCGGCTGTGAAGCAGCGGCAGCAGCGGCAAACTTAGGCTCGAAGACCTGTCTGATCACAATGGATATGAACAAGATTGCACAAATGAGCTGCAATCCTGCCATAGGAGGTATCGCCAAAGGACAGATAGCCCGCGAAGTAGACGCATTGGGTGGCTACATGGGATGGGTGACCGATGCCACTGCCATTCAGTTTCGCATACTGAACCGCTCCAAAGGACCCGCCATGTGGAGTCCACGCGCGCAGTGCGACCGAAACAAATACATCCGGTCGTGGCGCTCCATACTGGAGAACATCCCCAACCTGCATATCTGGCAAGATACCGTCAAGGAGATTCTCGTTGAAAACGGCGAAATCTGCGGACTGACAACCATGTGGAACGTCACGTTCCGCGCCAAGTGCATCATACTTACCGCCGGAACCTTTCTGAACGGACTGATGCACGTAGGTAGAACACAACTCCCGGGCGGACGAATGGCTGAACCCGCATCTCTGTTTCTAACCGAATCCATCACAAAATATGGTATAGAGCATGGACGAATGAAGACCGGTACACCGGTACGTATCGACGGACGAAGTGTGCACTATGAAGAGATGGAGCTGCAAAAGGGTGAAACCGACTTCCATAAGTTCTCGTTTATGGATACCCCGATACGAAAGTTGAAACAATTGCCCTGCTGGACATGCTTCACCAACGAGCAGGTACACGACGTACTAAGGAAAGGATTGCCGGAATCGCCCCTCTTTAACGGACAAATACAGAGCATCGGACCACGCTACTGCCCCAGCATAGAGACGAAGATAGTGACCTTTCCCGACAAGACGCAACATCAACTCTTTCTGGAACCCGAAGGCGAAACCACGCAAGAGCTATACTTAAACGGATTTTCATCTTCGCTTCCTCTTCAGATTCAAATCGATGCGCTTAAACAAATACCGGCTTTCCGTGACTTGGTGATTTACCGTCCGGGCTATGCCATCGAGTACGATTACTTCGACCCTACGCAACTGAAACATTCGTTAGAGACGAAGAAAATAAAGAATCTATTTCTCGCCGGACAGGTAAACGGAACAACCGGCTACGAGGAAGCTGCCGGTCAGGGCATCATTGCCGGAATCAATGCGCATATCAATTGCCATGGCGGAGAACCGTTCGTGCTTGCGCGCGACGAAGCCTACATCGGTGTGCTCATCGACGACCTCGTAACGAAAGGGGTGGACGAACCTTATCGCATGTTTACTTCACGAGCCGAGTATCGCATCTTGCTTCGCATGGACGATGCAGATATGCGACTGACCGAAAAGGCATGGAACATCGGTCTTGCCAAGCGCGAACGCTACGACTTGCTCACCCGAAAACGCGCCGCTATCGAACAGATTGTGGAGTTCGCCCGTACCTACTCCATCAAACCGGCACTGATTAACGCTACACTCGAACAGCTCGGCACTACCCCACTGCGCCACGGCTGCAAGCTGGTCGACCTGATCAATCGCCCACAAATCACGCTCACCAACATGGCCGAGCATATCCCCGCTTTCCGTGCCGAATTAGAAAAGCTCACCGACCGCAAAGAAGAAATTATAGAGGCTGCCGAAATATTGATTAAATACGAAGGGTATATTGGGCGCGAACGCCTCATTGCAAACAAGCTGTCACGCCTCGAAAATATCAAAATCAAAGGGAAGTTCGACTACACATCGCTCCAATCACTCTCTACCGAAGCGCGCCAAAAGTTGGTAAAAATTGACCCCGAAACCATTGCACAGGCAAGTCGGATTCCCGGCGTATCACCCAGCGATATTAACGTGCTGCTGGTACTCTCGGGCAGATAATATCACTGTTCCACGTGAAACAATATCATTTAATAACCCTATAAAAGGTACTGATTATGAATAAAGAAGCATTAAAGAAAAGCATCAGAGAAATTCCCGATTTCCCCATCCCGGGTATCTTGTTCTACGACGTAACGACCCTGTTCAAAGACGCCGACATATTACAAGAACTATCCGACACACTGTACGAAATGTACAAAGACAAAGGCATTACCAAAGTGGTAGGTATCGAATCGCGCGGATTCATTGTGGGACCCATTTTGGCAACCCGTCTTCACGCCGGCTTTGTACCTATCCGCAAACCGGGCAAACTGCCTGCCGAAACCATCGAAGAGAGTTATGCCAAAGAGTATGGCACCGATACCATTCAAATGCACAAGGATGCCATCACTTCCAACGATGTAGTATTGCTGCACGACGATCTGCTCGCCACCGGCGGCACCATGCTCGCCGCATGTAGATTAGTAAAGCAGATGAATCCCAAAAATATCTATGTAAACTTTCTCATTGAGCTGGAAGAGCTGCACGGGAAAGAACTGTTCAAGGATGTAGAAACACAAAGCGTATTAACTCTGTAATGGAACAGTTCAAACTAATCGTCGAAGCGTTGCCCGATTCACCCGGCATTTACCAATATCTCAATACCGAGGGCGCCATCATCTATGTGGGCAAAGCTAAGAATCTGAAACGGCGGGTGTCGTCTTACTTCAATAAGGAGCAAACAGGTAAAACACGCGTGTTGGTTAGCAAGATAGCCGACATCCGCTACATCGTAGTCAATACCGAAGAAGACGCACTGTTGCTCGAAAACAACCTTATCAAAAAATACAAGCCGCGCTACAACGTGCTGCTGAAAGACGATAAAACCTACCCTTCTATCTGTGTACAGAATGAACCGTTTCCACGCGTATTCAAGACGCGACGAATCATAAAAAACGGTTCGACATACTATGGACCATACAGTCACGTTCCGTCGATGTATGCCGTACTCGACCTGATCAAACACCTCTACCCACTGCGCACATGCCACCTCAACTTGTCGGCAGAGAATATCACTACCGGTAAGTTCAAAGTATGCTTGGAATATCATATCAAACGATGCGCCGCCCCGTGCATAGGGAAGCAGTCGGAAGAGGAGTATATGCAGAATATCACCGAAATCAAAGAGATTCTGAAAGGGAACACGCAACATATTCAGCGGGCGCTCTACCAGCAGATGCAGACTCTTGCAGCCGAAATGCGTTTTGAAGAGGCGCAATTAATCAAAGAACGCTATTTACTGATAGAAAACTATCGCGCCAAGTCGGAGGTAGTGAGCAATGTGTTGCACAATATCGATGTTTTCGCCATTGAGGAAGACCACGACACCCATGCAG
Organism: Prevotellaceae bacterium; assembly: GCA_031262085.1. GTDB lineage: Bacteria > Bacteroidota > Bacteroidia > Bacteroidales > Bacteroidaceae > Bacteroides. The sequence goes on along the minus strand of JAISIN010000018.1, from coordinate 12,587 downwards.
CCTTTATCAACTACCTGCACATCACCAATGGCGCCGTCAATCAAGCATTCACCTTCGAGTATAAGAAGCGGCTGAACGAATCGCGCGAAGAGCTACTGTCGCTCGGCATTGTCGAGATGCGTGAGCGATACAACAGCCATTCACCCGAAATCATCGTGCCGTTTCCATTGGAAATAACACTAAAGGATGTCACTTTTACCATCCCTACCCGCGGCGACAAGAAGAAACTGCTGGAACTCTCCATGCTGAACGTGAAGCAGTACAAGGCGGATCGGCTAAAACAGAGCGACAAACTCAACCCCGAACAGCGAACGACCCGCCTGCTGAAAGAGATACAAGAGGCACTTAAACTCGATCGGCTACCTATGCGAATAGAGTGCTTCGACAACTCAAACATACAGGGAAGCGATGCCGTAGCAGCCTGTGTAGTCTTCAAAAAAGGCAAACCCAGCAAGGCTGATTATCGGAAATACAACATCAAAACCGTTGTCGGTCCCGACGACTATGCCTCTATGCAAGAGGTGGTACGCCGCCGATACAGCCGTGCCGTCGAAGAGGGAACACCCCTACCCGACCTGCTCATTACCGACGGTGGAAAGGGGCAAATGAGCGCAGTCAAGGAGGTCGTCGACGAATTGGGATTAGATATTCCCATTGCCGGTCTCGCCAAAGATAATCATCACCGTACCCACGAACTTCTCTACGGATTTCCACCGCAAACCATCGGGCTGAAGCAAAACACCCCGCTCTTCCGCCTCCTCACGCAGATACAAGACGAGGTACATCGCTTCGCCATCACCTTCCACCGCGATAAACGCAGCAAACGTCAAATCGCCTCCGAGTTGGATGCCATCAAAGGCATTGGTGAAAAAACAAAAGCCACTTTACTGAAAGAATTCAAAAGCGTGAAACGCATCAAAGAGGCGCCGAAAGAGGCATTGATAAGGGTGGTAGGCGAAGTAAAAGCAAAGGTTATACAAGAATATTTTGAAACGAAATAATACGAATCCATGCGCACCCTCATCCAACGCACACGCCATGCTTCGGTCACAATCAATGGAGTTTGCAAATCTGCCATCGGCTGTGGCTTATTGGTCTTCGTAGGTATAGAAGATTCTGATACACAAGAAGATATAGAATGGTTATGCAAGAAAATAGTAAACCTCCGCATCTTCGATGATGCCGACGGGATAATGAACCGTTCCGTCCTCGACATTCATGGAGAAATACTGATTATCAGTCAGTTCACACTACACGCATCCACCAAAAAAGGAAATCGTCCTTCGTACATCCGAGCTGCCAAACCCGACAACGCCATCCCGTTATACGACGCTTTTTGTCACACGCTCGCCACCACGCTGGGAAAGCCGGTGGGAACAGGCACATTTGGCGCCGATATGAAGGTAGAGCTACTCAATGACGGTCCGGTTACCATCTGGATAGACAGTAAGAATAAGGAGTAACCCATATCCCACTTTACCTTTTATTTGCATTACCCGACATAATTTCATCTGAAAAAGAAGCTGATAATGAAAAATAGTTGTAGCTTTGCAACCAAATAACAAAACATACATATATGAGCAGTATAGCACAGTAATCAATAAGTATGCACACTATTTACCTCTCTTCTGCTTACTTGGCACCGATTCAATACTACTGCAAGCTATTAGAATACGACCGCATATATATAGACCCATACGAACACTATCAAAAACAGACCTATCGCAATCGTTGCGTGATTGCGGCGCCCGACGGACCGTTGGCTCTTACCGTTCCTATCGTTAAGCCCCACACGCCCAAATGTATGATGCGCGATATTCGCATTTCCGACCATGGCAATTGGCGCCATTTACACTGGAATGCCTTAATTTCTGCCTATAGCCACACTCCCTTTTTTCAGTACTATATGGACGAACTCCACGAGTTCTACGAGCACAAATATGTGTTTTTGCTCGATTTCAACGAAGCTTTGTTATTTCACATTTGCGAGCAGATGGACATAAAACCGAATGTTTCATTAACTAACTCGTACAGAACTTTCTTTGATGAGGGAGAAGAAGATTGGCGCAACGCCATTCGTCCGAAACAGGCTTCCGACGCCAAACATCTGTCGCAATCGGAACAGACGACTGATTTTATGTCCCGTCCTTACTACCAAGTATTTCAAGAGAAGCTGGGATTCCTGCCCAACCTAAGCATTGTGGATCTACTGTTCAACCTTGGTCCTGAAAGCTTATTGTATCTTACGACACAACCTGTTGCAAAATAGCCTTCAAGTTCACGACATAACTTTCAATCCTGCGGATTCATCGCCCCAATCTCCAGCAATACGCTGACTGCCGTTTCTACGTTCGGCACATCCTTCACCACCATGCTGCGGCGCGTATTCTGCTCGCGCAGGTCGCAACGACGGGTGTATTTCATCATGTAAGCAATCACCTTATCGAACGCCCGGCTTTGATAGAACGGACTGTCGGGGTTAGAAACGAAGAAGAGCGTCATGCGTCCTCCTTTGAGATGTATCTTTTCCACGCCCAGCTTGGCAGCCAAACGACGCAACGGAACAATGCGCAACAGCTCTTCCGTTTCGGGCGGCACAGATCCGAATCGGTCGATAAGCCGATTACGGAAGGCAGTCACCTCCGTATCGAGTGTCAAGCCGTCAAGCTCGCGATAAAGCAACATACGCTCGCTACTGCCCGTAACGTAAGTGGCAGGCAGCAGTAGTTCGAGATCGCTCTCTAACTGACATTCTTCCACAAACTGTTCGCCACTGATCACTCCTCCGCTTGCCTGAATCTCTTCGGCATACAGGTCGGCAAATTCGTCGGTTTTCAATTCTTGTACAGCTTCGGTCAGCACCTTCTGATACGTTTCGTAGCCCAAATCGGCGATGAAACCGCTCTGTTCGGCGCCCAACATATTGCCGGCTCCGCGAATATCAAGGTCTTGCATGGCAATATGAATACCACTTCCCAAGTCGCTGAAGTTCTCGATAGCTTGCAGCCGACGGCGTGCCTCGGGTGTGAGCGACGAAAGCGGCGGAGCCAGCAGATAGCAGAATGCCTTTTTGTTGCTTCGCCCTACCCTTCCCCGCATCTGATGCAGGTCGCTCAAGCCGAAGTTCTGCGCACCATTAATGATGATGGTATTGGCATTGGGAATGTCGATGCCGCTCTCAATAATCGTAGTGGCAATCAGCACATCGTAGTCGTAGTTAACGAATCCCAGAATAATCTTCTCAAGCTCGGCAGGCTCCATCTGTCCGTGCCCGATGGCAACGCGACAATCGGGAATATGGCGCTGCACCATAACTTTCAGTTCGGGCAAGTTAGAGATACGATTGTTGACAAAAAACACTTGCCCGTTCCGGCTTATTTCGTAGTTGATAGCTTCGGTAATAACGCTTTCATCGAAGAGATCGACTTCAGTTTGAATGGGATAGCGGTTGGGGGGCGGCGTCTGTATCACGCTCAGGTCGCGAGCGCCTATCAGTGAGAACTGCAAGGTACGCGGAATGGGCGTAGCTGTCAGGGTGAGTGTGTCGACATTGACTTTGAGCTGGCGCAACTTCTCTTTGACCGATACGCCGAATTTCTGCTCTTCATCGACAATGAGCAAGCCCAGATCCTTGAACTTCACATCCTTGCCCAACATACGGTGTGTACCGATAAGAATGTTCACCTTCCCCTCTGCCAAATCCTTGATGATGGCATGTACCTGCGTGGCAGTACGGGCACGGCTGAGGTACTCCACCCGACAAGGCATATCTTTCAGTCGCTCGCTAAACGTTTGATAATGCTGATACGCCAACACAGTGGTAGGCACCAGCACTGCCACCTGTTTGTTGTCGGTCACCGCCTTGAAGGCAGCCCGAATGGCAACCTCGGTTTTTCCGAAGCCTACATCACCGCAAACCAACCTGTCCATCGGGCGCTGGCTCTCCATATCGGCTTTCACATCGGCAGTAGCTTTGCTTTGATCGGGAGTATCTTCGTAGATAAACGACGCCTCCAACTCACGTTGCAGAAAGCTGTCGGGACTGAAGGCGAACCCTTTCTCGTCGCGACGTTGCGAATAGAGGCGAATCAGGTCGCGGGCAATATCCTTTATCTTGGTCTTGGTGCGCTCTTTCATCTTCTCCCAAGCGCCGGTACCCAGCTTGTTCAGGCGGGGCGCTTCGCCCTCCTTGCCCTTATATTTCGACACCTTGTGCAGCGAATGGATAGAGACAAACACCACATCGTCGTTTTGATAAATCAGCTTGATAACCTCTTGCGACGTGCTTCCGTTGGGGATGCGCACCAAACCGCCGAAACGTCCCACGCCATGATCGATGTGCACCACATAGTCGCCCGGCGAGAACTGATTCAATTCTTTGAGCGAAAGCGCCACTTTACCTGCCCGTGCATGGTCGCTGCGCAAACTGTATTTATGAAAACGGTCGAAGAGTTGGTGGTCGGTAAAGATACACATCCGCAGCGTATGATCGGCAAAGCCCTCATGTATGGTACGCTCCACCGCGGTGAAGCTAATCTTGTCGCCCCGGTCCTCGAAGATGGCGCGGATGCGTTCGGTTTGTTTGGTACTGTCGCTACATATATATAAGGTGTACCCCTGCGCGATGAAATCTTTGAAGCTTTGCGCTACAAAGTCGAAGTTTTTATGATATACCGGCTGCGCCACGGTGTCGAACGTGACGACAGCATCGGGTTCAAATCCCGACTGATTGCCCAGCTCCATGCGTCGAAAAGCGGTGGAACGGGCTGAAAAATCATCGTCGACCCACAGAAAGTCGCGCATCACCAACACAGTGTCGGCAGGCAGGTACTCCAAGAGCGACACGCAGTGCATCTCGTTTGTCGACAAGTCGGGCACAATGACGATGCTTTCGCGCTTTTCGTGCGACAGTTGGGTATCGACTTCAAAGGTACGGATACTCTCGACCTCGTCACCAAAGAAGTCGATACGATACGGATATTCCGAAGAGAAAGAGAAGACATCAATGATACTGCCTCGCACGGCATACTGTCCCGGCTCGTACACATAATCGACGTATTCAAATCCGTAGCTCATCAATACTTCGGTGATAAAGGTAATATCAACCTGCTCGCCGGTGTTCAGTCGGAGTGTTTTTTCTTCCAACTCATCGGGCGACACCACTTGCTCGATTAGTGCATCGGGCGAAGTAACAACACACAATCCCGTCTTATCGCCCTTCTGTAAGCGCCCTAATACTTCGGTACGCAACACTTCGTTGGCTGCATCTTTCTGCCCATTCTTGGCAGATCGACGAAACGATGACGGGAAGAAGAGCACTTGCTCATGACCGTCGAGCACCTGCATCAGGTCGTGATAGAAGTAACCGGCTTCTTCACGGTCGCCCAGAATGAAAACAAACGGATCGTGTGTGCGCTCCGGCAACGTGGAGGCAAAGAGTGAAGCTGCCGAACCGGTCAATCCCTTACAGAAAATAGTACGTATAGAAGCATCTTGCAGCAGTTTCGTGATTTCGGCTATCGCCGGATGGTCGGCATAGCGTTGTTGGAGTTGGGAAAGTATCATCGTGATGTGAGTGAATGTCTATATCTCCCGCTCCACCACATAATCCAGATAGTTCAACAACGCCTGTTTCACATCCGTATCGGGCAGTGGTTCCAGCAGGCTGCGCACCTTGTCGCGCTGCCTGAACATGGTGTTGGTAGCATACAAGATACCCCCATGCTGTTTGGAGAATTCAATCAACCACGCGATTTCATTGGGCGTGGCAGTGCCTTGCTTCACACGCAGGGCGAGGCGGTGTGCCTCCTCGTCGGGCGTACTGTTCAGGGCATAAAGAGCAGGAAGGGTAAGCTTACCCTCCAGCATATCGTTTCCGGTGGGTTTTCCTATTTGAACATCGTCGTAATAGTCGAATATATCGTCGCGAATCTGAAAGCATAGCCCGATGCCCTCACCTACCGAACGTGCCAAAAGCACGTTTTCATCGGTTGCGCACACCGACAGTGCACCAGCCTCGGTACAAGCGGCAAAGAGTGCGGCGGTCTTTTTACTGATGACATCGAAATAAGACGACTCGGAGAATTGTGCTTTGCTGACGTTGGAAAGCTGAATCAATTCGCCTTCGGAGAGCTGTTGTCCCAAACGCGATATGACATCAATGATGGCGTGTCTCTCTGTCCGGCTCACTTGCGCCAACGAGGTGGCAAGCAAATAATCGCCTACCAACACTGCTACTTTGTTATTATATGCCGCATTCACCGAGGGTTGTCCGCGCCGTTCGCTGCTCTCGTCTACCACATCGTCGTGCACCAAACTGGCAGTGTGCAGCAACTCGAGCGAAACGGCAGCATGGTAGGTAGCCGACGCTATGGTACCGAACAGCCGCGCCGTAAGCAGCAACAGCATGGGACGCATCATCTTTCCCTGCTTCTGCCGAATGTGCACAACGGCACCGTTCAGTAACTCATTTGAGGTGCAAAGCGATTCGTCAAACAATCGCTTAAACAGTACTAGTTCACCCGAAATGGGGGCTTTTATCTGTGCTAATTTATCCATGCTATGGCTCATTTGCGGGCAAAATTAGTAATAAAACAATTAGTAACTCTTCTTTTTATGTTGTAAGGTGTGAAATAGTTCCGAAATAGTCCAAAATGATGATTGAATGATGATGTGCTAAGACACACATATCAAACCAAATCAGTATCGTTTTGTTGGTTCATTAAGAAAGATGCACTACCTTTGACGCATCTAAAAAGAATGAATATGACTGATAACAAGCTTTTCCTTCTCGATGCCTACGCATTGATATACCGTGCCTACTATGCCCTCATCAAGGCACCGCGCATCAACTCCAAAGGACTGAACACCTCTGCCATCTTCGGCTTCGTCAATACCCTCGAAGAGGTATTGAAGAAGGAGAACCCTACACACATCGGAATTGCTTTCGACCCGCCCGGACCGACCTTCCGTCACGAAGCCTTCGAGCAATATAAAGCACAGCGCGAAGAGACACCCGAAGATATACGCCGCTCCGTACCTATCATTAAAGACATCATCCGCGCCTACCACATCCCCATCCTCGAAGTGCCCGGCTTCGAAGCCGACGATGTCATTGGCACCCTTGCCATCAAAGCCGGACGGCAAGGCATCCCCACCTATATGATGACCCCCGACAAAGACTACGGGCAATTGGTAGGCAACAACGTATGGATGTATCGACCCAAGTACACCGGCGGCTTCGAAGCCATGGGCGTAGAAGAGGTAAAGCAGAAGTTCGACATTGCCTCGCCCGCACAAGTCATCGACATGCTTGGGTTGATGGGCGACACTGCCGACAACATCCCCGGATGCCCGGGCGTAGGCGAGAAGACGGCACAGAAACTCATTGCCCAATTCGGTAGCATCGAAAACCTGCTCAATCATACCGACCAGCTCAAAGGCGCCCTCAAACAGAAAGTGGAAAACAACCGCCAACAGATTCTCTTCTCCAAATTTCTCGCCACCATCAAGACCGACGTACCCATCACGCTCGACCTGCAGTCGCTGGTTCGCGAAGAGCCTGACGAACCCGAGCTTAGAAAACTATTTGGAGAGCTGGAGTTTCGTTCGCTCATCGACCGTGTGCTCCGCAGAGACGACACTCCCCCACCCGCTCCTACCGACCCGTTTATCGGAACACTGTTCGCCCAACCTGCCGCTGCCCCACCGCCCCCCTCTGCCGAACCCGACAAAAATGCGCCGATTCAGGGCGATTTATTCGCACTTATTCCGACCGACGGACAAGGCGCTTCCAACGAAGGGCTGTTTTCGCGTTTAGATATTTCAATTTCAAACTATCAACTCATTGATACTAAAGAGAAAAGAGCACAAATTATTCAAAACTTGCTTACAGCCGAAATTCTTGCTTTTGACACCGAAACCACCTCTACCGACGCCATCGATGCCGAACTGGTAGGATTAAGCTTCAGCGATGCCGAAAATCGCGCCTACTACATTCCCATTCCTGCCGACCGCTCCGAAGCGCAATCCATCGTCGACGAGTTCCGACCGCTCTACGAAAACGAGCAGTCGCTGAAGGTAGGACAAAATATCAAGTACGACCTGATGGTGCTCCGCAACTACAACATCTGCGTGCACGGCAAACTGTTCGACACCATGCTCGCCCACTACGTGCTCCAACCCGAACTGCGACACAACATGGACTACTTGGCAGAAATCTACCTGCACTATCGCACCATACACATCGACGAACTTATTGGAGCCAAAGGAAAGAACCAACGCAACATGCGCGACCTCACTCCCGAAGAGGTTTACCTCTATGCCTGCGAAGATGCCGACATCACCCTCAAGCTGAAAAACGTGCTCGAAAAAGAACTTGTGGAAGTCGGAGCCGAACAGCTCTTCTACGAAATAGAAATGCCGCTCGTACCGGTATTGGCAGACATGGAATGCAACGGCGTGCGGGTAGATACCGAAACGCTCAAACAGCTATCGACTCACTTCACCACCCGACTGAAAGAGATCGAAAAAGATATCTATCAACTGGCAGGCGAAATGTTCAACATTGCTTCGCCCAAGCAGGTAGGCGAGGTGCTGTTCGACCGGCTACACATCGTCGATAAACCCAAGAAAACCAAGACCGGACAGTACGTCACCTCCGAAGAGGTGCTCGAAAGTCTGCGCAACCGCCACCCCGCCATTGGCAAGATACTGGAGTACCGCGGCTTGAAGAAGCTGCTCGGCACTTATGTCGATGCACTGCCCCAGCTCATCAACCTGCGCACCGGGCGCATCCACACCTCGTTCAATCAAGCCATCACCGCCACCGGACGCCTCAGCTCGAGCAACCCCAACCTGCAAAACATCCCCATCCGCGACGACGACGGCAAAGAGATTCGCAAAGCCTTCATCCCCGACGACGGTTGTGAGTTCTTCTCTGCCGACTACTCGCAGATAGAACTCCGCATCATGGCGCATCTCAGCGAAGATCACAACATGATTGATGCCTTCAGGAGCGGACACGACATCCACTCCGCCACTGCTGCCAAGATATACAAGGTAGATATTCACAACGTCACCTCCGACATGCGCCGCAAAGCCAAGACTGCCAACTTTGGCATTATCTACGGCATTTCCGTCTTCGGACTGGCAGAACGCATGAACGTTGACCGCAAAGAGGCAAAAGAGTTGATCGACGAATACTTCGCCACCTACCCGGGCGTGCGCGCCTATATGGATAAAAGCATCGAAGTAGCCCGTCGGCACGGCTATGTCGAAACCATCTTCCACCGCAAACGCTACCTGCCCGACATACACTCGCACAACGCCGTCGTGCGCGGATATGCCGAACGAAATGCCATCAACGCCCCCATACAGGGTAGCGCCGCCGACATCATCAAAGTTGCTATGGCACGCATCTACCATCGCTTCCAAACCGAACATATCCAAGCCAAAATGATTCTGCAAGTACACGACGAGCTTAACTTCAGTGTACCCATAGCCGAAAAAACGATTGTAGAAAACATTGTCATCGAAGAAATGGAACATGCCTACCTCATGCATGTACCCCTGAAAGCCGACTGCGGATGGGGGAAGAACTGGTTGAAGGCACATTGAAATACAAACATTCCTATCAGATCAGATCATAGTAGGCGTCTAACGATGGTTGGACGCCCGTCTAACGACCGTTGGACGCCCGTCCAACCACCGTTAGACGGGTACAAAGAAGGGACAAAACACATTCAATCAGCCTGTTATGGTGTATCTTTTCAGGTTGCTTTTTGCTATATTTCATAGTACAAGCCACACGCAGTGAAGCGATAGTTACTAATTCGACATAACAAAGTTTGGAAAACAGGAAAACATATTATATCTTTGTTGTTCTATATAAGAATTAGGATAATTTTAATAAAACAACCCACTTTATACTTTATAGAAAATTTCATCTCATGAAATCTAATTCGAAACTTCCTTTGCTCCTGCTAATTATATCTATCAGTATGTTAGCTGCTTGTGAATACCAAGAAGAGCCACACACACGATTGGAACAAGTTCATGCGCTGTTGTCTGCACGACCGGATAGTGTGAATCATGCCTCCTTGTCAACAACGCCCCCATCCGATACTTCGGCAAAAGACATCTTTACGGCTCTTCTTGAGTTAGAAAAAGAGTTTTATAACATCGCCATGATAGAACACAAATATTTTATTGCAGGGAGTCTCATCACCTCAATTCTCCTTGTCGGCGTAATCATATCAAGTGCAAGATACCACAAAAGGCATCAAACAGAACACGCACAATTTGATAAGCGCCTTGCGGATATGAATAACCTAAAAATGCAAAAACAATTCCGAGAAGCAGACGAACTCGAATCGTCTGCTGTCTATCACAAAGCAAAAGATATTGCGCATACATTGAAAGTGGCATATACCAAAGATACTTTCAATGAAGCAGAATGGCAAGAACTCATCCGACTCGTCAACGTAAGATGGAACGGAATCATCGTCGACTTACAACAACAGCACGCAGACCTTTCATCCGAAGAAATCCAGATATGCTGCCTCTATCTGATCGATATCCCCATAGTCTATATAGGGCACTTTCATGGATATGGAAGAAGCACTATTTATAGAAAAAACAAAGAAATTCTCTCTAAACTGAAAGCCCCAAGCGGCGCAAAACTAAAGGATATTCTCCAAGAAAAAGCCGAAAAATCGGCAAATAACACACAATGAGACACTCGTGGGACATTCATGGAACACTCATGGAACACCCATGAAACATGCTGTTTCATGTAACACCGGTAACTTTGCCGCATCAGTTTCAAAAAATTAAGTCTAACCGTTTATGCACCGAAATGAAAATGGAGAAACATTCCCAACCTTTCACGCACCACGTGCGACAATGGCATTGGATTTATGCCATTACCTTAATCTGTTTGTGTTACTATTCCTGCGTCGAAAAGGAACAACCTTCCGATAACGCTATGGAGAAGCAACACATGGCACAACTCTCTGCTGCCCGCCAATGGTTTGCCGAGAACTACGGAATAGTCGTTCAAACCCGCGTCCCGGGAGATAACGAAAATACACAAACAGCCATAAACTTCGATTGGGACAACGCCAAAACCTACGAAAAAGACACTTTGTCTACCGTAGAGGTTCCTATTATCGAAGGATGGCCTGTGCTCTTCGCCGATGAACGAACGATGGAAAAACTGCTCGACGGCGAAGAAATAGATTCGCTTCACAGCCTTGCCCGATTGGTAATAGAGACAAATAGTAAACAAAAGACTACGCGAAGTTTCATCATGACCTTCGTAGGATCTTACGAATATCTGACCGCGGCAAAGCCATTACGAAACAACACATACCTGAAACGGGAACCGGATTTTGATGGAACAGTGCTGTTTTATGCCGTGGAGGGTGATTTTATAAACGGCTGGAAATATAAAAAAGGACAAATTACCGAAAAAATTATCCAAAAGAGAGAAGATAACGTAGACAGAACAGCGAAGACCCGCATGATTTTCTATACTTATGACTGTTATTGGGTCTGGACAGAGTATTATTGGGGTAATAGTTATCAATTTAATATAGAGATAACTAATGAACACGAAGAATGTTACATAACAGGAGAATATAGTTGGGAAAGAGAGGATGGTGGCGGAATACCCCCTGGCTCTGCCGGGGGTGGCAGTAAGCCTAACCCCAACAATGACGACAAGAAAGGAAAGGGTAAATACCCGCTCTGTGACAAGTTTTTCAAAGATCTCACTTCATTATCGGAAGAAGTGAAAGAATTATTGGAAAATGCCATTGCGGAAATGTTAGAATTATGCTATGGAAAAGCTATTTATAACCAACTACTTAGCAAGGGATCCATATTTAACAGCATGTCTATAAACTCGCAGCTTGGAGGTGAAAGCGCAGTTGTATCTTCAAAAGGCATTCGAAATCTACAATTTCGGAATAGAAATCAAATAAGTGGCGAATCATTCTATCATGAAATGTTCCATCTGTTTCAATATTCTATCGGAAACTATGGGGCTGGTAAGCAGGGAGTGATGGAATTTGAACGTGCCTTATATGGAGACATTGTAGAATTTGTTGCCAGCTGCACAATTACAGGCAGTCCCGCTGTCGATAATATTGAGTATAATAAATTCTTCGCGCCAGAAGTAATGAATGGATGCAATGACAGAGATAAATCAACTGAATACTTGGCATTTTTAGCTGAGGTTACCAATAATGCCACCGCATTACCCGGAAGAATTAGTTCCAATTCTTTGAATGAGTGGAAACAAATGTTTGCACAATATTCGCGAGCGTATAGCAACCGATATGATTTTAATACTGACTACGATTTCACACCGCTCGAAACAGCATTAAGTCTTGCACAAGAGGCTGGTTGCTTCTAATAAACAAAATCAATAAATGTAATTCGTTATGAAAAATGTATTTCTGCTTTTTATTCTTTTGAGTGTTGGCATCAATATGTCGGCACAGACAACAAACAATCATCTCCTCGATAGTGTTGTATATCGAACAGCCCTATCCAATACTTATAGAATTGAGTATCTTTCA
>JAISIN010000115.1 GCA_031262085.1 Prevotellaceae bacterium | reverse complement strand
GCTTCGTCCATGAACGACGGGTTGCGGATGAGCTGGGCATAGAGTCCGCCTTCGTAAGCGTAGTTGATCTCCTCGGTCATCAAGCCGTAGAGCATGGGGCTGACCTCGGTCTTGGCGTCGTCGAGTTGCAGTACCAGCTTGGGGGTACCGGCCTTCTTCTTGGCAACGGGAGCGGTTTTGCTCAGCATAACCGGACGGAGGTTGTGCTTCACGCCGGTGGCGTCGAGCAGGGCGATGGCATATCGCTTGCCCAGCTCCATGTAACCGGCGGTGTCGAAGTGCAGGTTATCGGGACCGGCGGTACAGCCCTTCGACGAGACCACGTGTGCGGTGGGGATGACCTCGGGCAGGCGGGCGATGATTTCGTTCATCGAGGCGCTGACGCCGTTTTGATCGGCATTCACCACTTCACCGGCAATCAGGGGCACGTCGGCAGCCTTCAGGTTGAGGTCGGCGAGCATGTTTTCGTACACACCCTTCACCCTCATCGGCCAGTCTTGTTCGTTGATGTTCGATTCACCCTGATGCATCAGGATGCCTTTGATGACGCCGTCTTTCTGTGCCAGCTTAGCCAGCTCGATCAAACGTCCGTAGGGGTCGCCACCATACTCATTGATGGCGTTGAGCATCCAGCTTTGGGCGGTGCGGATGTAGGCTTTTCTGCCGTCCTTTTCGAAGAGTTCGATTTTGCAGCCACCCACGGCTACCATGACAATACCCACTTTGACGTTCTTGGGCAGTTGCGTCAAGAGCGAGCGTCCGAAATTGTCGGCAGGCGTCAATCCGGTGTTGCAACGTGCCAAGGGAGGTACGGCGGTGTACCACTGTCCTTGTACGCGTCCCAAATCGGGGCAATCCAAGGCTGCCATGACACGGAAGCGGTCACTGATACCTTCTTTATCGGCAGGGGTGAGGCGGGCGTTGCCCTCCATATTCGACTGTCCGAAACAAATGTAGATGTGGAAGTCTTTGTCTTGTGCGGCGGCTGTACTTCCCAAGCCTGCCCATGCACAAAAAACAAGGACGAGAGAAATGAGTTTTTGTTTCATATAAGCAATGTGTTTAAAAATAATATTCTGTACTACAAAGTTCGCAATAGCGCATAGCACCAACTTACAAATTTAGATATTGGGCTTGCAAATTTAGATAATAAGAATGAAATCATACGATTCTCTTCGCTTATATTTCATAACTTTCCGCTTTTATCGCCTGTACGGATGATTTATACCCGGCGTCGTGTACCTTTGCAACGTAGTTTTTCCTCCTGCGCTTATCCATCATTCATTTATACAATACTATCAAACATTCAAACTTCAATGAACAGTAAAGAGTTTACCGGCGAATTTCTCGGCACCTTCCTCATGGTGCTTTTCGGTTGCGGTTCGGTAGCCGTTGCCACGTTGTTCGGCGAATACACGGGCATCTTCCAAATCGGTCTGGCATGGGGCTTGGGAGTAACCCTCGCCATTTATCTGACACGACATCTGTCGTGTGCCCACCTCAATCCGGCAGTAACGGTGAGCATGGTGCTCAGTCGCCGGATGAAGGCGTCTAAACTTCCATCGTACCTGCTGGCGCAGTTTTTGGGCGCCTTTGCTGCCGGATGGGTGGTCTATCTGCTGTTTTCGAGTAACATCGAAGCCTACGAGGCAGCCAACGGCATTGTACGCGGCAGCGATGCCTCCTTTGCTACCGCCAAGATGTTCGGCGAGTTCTACGGCAAAGGTAGTGCAGTTGTTTCGTTACCCTTGGCTATGGCAGCCGAAGGGTTCGGAACATTTCTGCTTGTACTGCTCATCTTTGCCCTTACCGAAGGGTGCAACGTAGGTCGCCCCAGCGACACCATGGCGCCGGTCTTCATTGGCTTGACCGTAGCGTCCATCATCTTCCTCGTCGCACCGCTCACACAAGCCGGGCTGAATCCGGCACGCGACTTTGCCCCGCGCGTCGTAGCATGGATCGCCGGTTGGGGCAGCGCTGCCTTCCCCGATGCGGTGGGCGGATTTTTCTGGGTTTACATGCTGGCGCCTGTCATGGGCGGTGCGTTGGCGGTGCTGCTCTTCGTGAAGGTGATCGAACCTTTGATGAAGAACAAGAATCAGGGATGTGACTGCTGTTCGTAACTATACCATTATTATATTCATAATTCACCCTATCCTATTTTATATTCATGATGACTCCATCCAAACTACTTATCGTCGGCGGCTTTCTCGGCGCCGGCAAAACCTCCTTTTTGTGTACGGCAGCTCAAACGCTGACCCAACAAGGCAAGCGCGTAGCGCTCATCACCAACGACCAGTCGTCGGACTTGGTCGACAGTCGGCTGCTTTCGCTCCACAACTTCCCTGTTGAGGAGGTGAGCGGCAGTTGTTTCTGCTGCAATTACCCTGCTTTTGCCGAAGCCAACAAGCGGATTGCCCGCAACGGCGGCGTCGACATAACCCTTGCCGAGCCGGTAGGCAGCTGCACCGACCTCCTGGCAACGGTGGTGCGGGCGTCGGAGAAGCACCTGTACGACCTGTTGCAGACGGCTCCGCTCACGGTATTGGCAGACCCGGCGCGACTGGCATCCATTCTGTCGGGCGAGACTGCCGGCTTACAGCCCGACGGGGCTTACATCTACCGCAAGCAGCTCGAGGAGGCAGATGTGATCTTCATCAACAAAATCGACCTGCTGACACCCGAGCAAGCGCTCGACCTACAAACGCGCACCGCGCAGACCTATCCGGCTGCCGTGGTGATGACAGGCAGTGCACTGACCGGCGAAGGCATCGGCGAGTGGCTCGACGTAGTGACGGGGCAGTTGCAGGAATTCGGCAAACGCGCACTCGAAATGAATTACAGTGCCTATGCCAAGGGCGAAGCGTCGATGGGCTGGCTCAACGGCACGGTGGTGCTGCAAAGCGATGAACCTACCGACTGGAACGATTTTGCCCGCCGACTGCTCGCCAAGCTCTCCGCGCGTTTCGAGGAGAGAAAACTAACCGTAGGGCACGTCAAGGTGTTGATCGAGAGTGGTACCCGCTACGTGGTAGCCAATCTGACCGGCGCTGCCGACACGCTATCGGTACGACAAGGTACGGTAGATACGGCAAAACTTACCCTCAACGCTCGGGTCGACATTGTCGATCCCAACCGCATCGACCGCTTCAACGAGCTTATCAAAGAGACTCTCCATGAAGCCTGCGGCGACCAATACCGGCAGCAGGTGCTCTCTTGGAGCTGCCTGTCGCCCGGAGCACCCAATCCGACCTATCGGTACATGCCTTAAATCAGAGGTAAGAGGTATATACATAAGAAATCTCCTGCACGCCCTTCACAAGGCATGCAGGAGAATCGTGTGTTCTTAAAATGCACTATTAATTATAAACGTTTAGATTTATAGGGTCTTTATTTAATGTATTTGCGAATGAATGCTTCTATCTTGTCGAACATGGCAGGCGTCCAAAACTCCCACGAGCCGTGGTCGGCGCCGGGAAGCACATAGAACTCAAAGGTTTTGCCATTGTCGGCAAGCACGTGTGCCATAATGTCGGACTGGTTGAAGGGAACCACGCGATCCATTGTGCCGGCTGCCAGGAAGATGGGCGGAATAGCCACATCTTTCTTCACATAGTAGTCGGGGCTGGCTTTGCGGGCAGCATCCCAATTCTCGTTGATGGAGAGCTTGCCGCCCAGCAGCATACCTTCGGGGCTGGTTGCAGCGCCTTGGCTGATGGCATCGGGAATCTTTTGGATGGCGGTCAGGTCGGTGGGGGGATAGAATGCCACCACTGCGTTTACGCCACACGACACGTCGGGGAAGTCGGGGTCGTCGATAGATGCATCCTTCACGTTTTCCGTCACGCCTACCAGCAGCGAGAGGTGTCCGCCGGACGAATCGCCCCATACGGAGATATTGTTGGGGTCGATGCCATAGCGTTGGGCGTTCTGACGCAGGAAGCGAATGGCATTCTTCATATCGATGAGTTGCGCGGGGAAAGGAGCAATGCCCGAGTGGCGATACTCGGCGATGGCAATGACGAAGCCGCGTTTGGCAAACTCAGCCATGCGCATGATGCTGCCGTAGGTGTTTTGCTTGAACCATGCCGATCCGGGGATGTACATGATGCAGGGTTTGGGCGTACGGTCTGCCATGCTTGTCATGGGCGAGAGAATCTGCAAGTAGAGATCGGTGTCGCTACGGGTTTCGTACTT
>JAISIN010000116.1 GCA_031262085.1 Prevotellaceae bacterium | reverse complement strand
ACCCTCCCGCTGGGCGCAGCCGACGACACCACGCAAGCCTTCGCACCCCACAATAACTTCTACTACATCCCCAACACCGAGTTCCACGGGCAGTTCGACCTCACCGACGGCGCCCCCGCTCCCTACCGCGAATACCCTGCCAAAGCCACCGGCAACGACCGCTTCGACGCCTATCCCACAGCCAACGACTGGTACGAAACCGCCAAACTGAACTACGGCGTAGACTACCTGAACAACTGCACCCCGCACTTCACCCCCACGCCCGACACCTGGCAGAAGATGCTCGACATCCTCCTCTTTTGGGCTTCCAAGCACATCGATGCCTTCCGCTGCGACATGGCCGAGATGGTGCCCGTAGCGTTCTGGGAGTGGGCCATCCCCCGGGTGAAACAGCACTACCCCGCGCTGCTCTTCATTGCCGAAGTCTACAACCCCGCGCAGTACCGCGACTACCTCACGCGCGGTCGCTTCGACTACCTCTACGACAAGGTAGGCCTCTACGACACCCTGCGCAACATCGTCTGCGGCTACGAGTCGGCCACCGCCATCACCCGCGCCTGGCAGTCGCTGGGCGGCATCGAGAAGCAGATGCTTAACTTCCTCGAAAACCACGACGAACAACGCATCGCTTCGCGTTTCTTTGCCAACAACGCGCCATGCGCCATTCCGGCGCTGATGGTAGCAGCGATGATAAACACCAACCCGGTGATGATATACTTCGGACAGGAGCTGGGAGAGCCGGGCATGGAGTGCGAAGGATTCAGCGGATGCGACGGACGTACCACCATCTTCGACTATTGGAGTATCAACAGCATTCGCAACTGGCGCAACGGAGGCGCCTTCGACGGACAACAGCTGACCGGCGAACAGAAAGACCTGCAAGCCGCTTATCGACGTATCCTCAACCTTTGCCTCACCGAAAAAGCTATCAGCGAAGGACTTTTCTTCGACCTGATGTATGCCAATATGGGGGGATGGCGATTTAACGAACGCCGGCAATATGCCTTTTTGCGCAAAGCCGGCAACGAACTGCTGCTCATCGTAGCCAATTTCGACACGGTAGATGTCGATATCGCTCTCAATCTACCCGCACATGCCTTCGATTATCTGAAGATGGCTCCTCAAAAGAGCTGTCAGGCAACCGACCTGCTCACCGGAAAACAAGAAACCATCAGCCTGCTGCCCAACCAAGCCACCGAAACCACCGTCAGCGCACAAAACGGAAAAGTACTCAAGATCAGAACCGAATAGCCGAATACCGGAAAACAGTCAATTTATGCTTTATTAAGCACTCATTTCAAACTTATGGTAGATTTTTGTAAGCGAATCTCTATCTTTGCACCTCTTACCTACAACAAACATTCATTTAGCGCATGAGACATGAATTATAAGTTCGAAAAAACGTTGGTAGCCAAGATTCTCTCCCGAATTCCGGTCGGAGAAAATCCGGTTACCTTTCTGATGAATACACTCTCGCTCTCGCGCGAATCGGTGTATCGGCGCATTCGGGGAGACAATATGTTTAGTTTCGGCGAAATAGTCACCCTGTCCAAAACGCTGGGATTCTCCATAGACCGTATGGCAGACAGCGTACCCGACACCAATGTCGTGTTCCATCTATTCTGTGATACCGACTCTTCGGCAGAAGAGACGTTCATACAGATGCTACATATCCTGTACAGCCCGTGGCTGACCAATACCGACATCGAAAAGCGCGAAGTGACCCTCTCACTGAATAAGATCTATCCGGTGCTGTTTCCCGGACATCCGCACCTGATGAAGTACTTCTACTACCAATGGATGTACGAAATCCAAAAAACACAATATAACTTCAGCTACGACGATGTAGAATTGCCGCAAAGCGTGCTCGAACTAAGCCAAAGTGTACCCTGGCTCTCGTTCCAGACATTCGATGTCACCATTATCTCCGAAAAAGATATGGTAGTCAACACTTTGCGGAAGGTAGATTACTTCCATCGGCGCAACCTGATCAGCGCCGAAGCCACGACAAACATCAAAAACGACTTGGCAAGTGTAGTCGACCGGTTAGAGCAGTTCATCACCATCGGCAACACACGGCAAGGCGGGCGGGTAGAGTTTTATCTCTCCATGTTCGACATTCCGTCGAACAGCATCTACGCCAACATTAACGGACGAATCACCTCCTTTTTATGGGTCGACCCTGCCAATCTGATGAGCACCTCTAACCCCACCTTCTGCCACATGCACGCCCGTTGGTTAGAATCACTCAAAATCTATTCCACCTCAATCTCACAATCCAACCACATCGCACAGAGCGAGTTCTTTTCCCGCCAGCGAAAATTCTTAGACAGCATACTCATTTGAGCGTATGCCCGGCAAGTACGATTCTACAAGGCACGTCGTGTCACTTCTGACACATCGTGCTTTTGTTTTGTACCACTGTTGGCATACCCTGACCTTTGCGTGTCAGAAAGTGAAACGGCAAGGATAATCTCTCCCTTTTTGTCGTTTTCCGACAAATATTCCATCATTTTTTATATCAATAGTTACCAAATTCCCGATTCTTTTATTTGGCTTGATCTATTTATTGCCCTATCTTAGCAACAGCAATCGGACACAGTTAAAATGATGCACGATTACACGAAATGAAATGACATTTCGTCTCTAAGTTAGTTTTTTGTTTCATGTTTCAAGTTTTAGGTATTATTAATAGTAGTAGTAGTTGACATAGGTATTAGTTTTTTAAGGTAAAAAGATTGTTTTCAAGGAACCATCTAAAGAATAAAGAATGCAATTATGAAAACGTATCAGGTACATCATCATGAATACGACCACATCAAAAGGGAAGAACATCTTGCCGACAAAGTGTGGCGACTGCTGCTGATAACCATCATCGCCATGCTCCTATTTGTCGGTACATAGAAGCATCAACAACCCGATCCGGTCAAGACTACGAAGTTAAAGCTAAGGAAAGATTCCTCTATTTAGCGCGGATTGTACACATACATATTCTTTGTGACACACTTCATAACGTTTCAATTTCATCTCTTCTCGTGTACAATCCGCGTCTATATCCCAAAGTCTCTCTTCCACCCCCACTGTACACCAGTCACAGGAATGGTGAGGCGTCAGTTATGGGTCGGAGGAAAGTGACTCAGCCGTATAGATTAAAAAGCATAAAAAAGGGACAAGATAGGTGTTCGGAGTAATCATGACACGGTCAAGGCTGGAACATCGCAGGCGTCCAACGGTCGTTGGACGCGCGTCTAACGACCGTTGGACGGGGTTAAGGGTGCGGGAGATACACTACAACCATTTCTTTCGCCAAGCCTCCAGCTCGGTTGCATATCCGCTTTTGTTGAGGGGATACGGTCCGTCTTCCCTCTTTAAGATCTCGATGACTTGCATCGTCTGTTTCACTCGAAGTTTATCTTCGGTCTGTACATAATGCCCATGAAGACCATTTACGTTAAATGTTCAATGAATGTTATGGTTGCTCGATTGCTTCGCGCGACAAGCCGTGGTATCCGCGTTTGTCGCGGCTGTGCAATATCACGGAGAAGCAGGGACGTAACACCTTATATTTAAGGTATAGCGGGACAACAGGAGAGGGAATTAACTTTTCTTATCACTGGAATCCTCTAACGAACCAAATATTTATCCATCAGAAGTTTGTTGTTCTGAAAAAAGGACTTACCTTTGAACCCTCGAAAGATGTAGCCATTTGCTGTGCGAATGGTATCGGAAAACATTTTTGCGCTCTGTTGTCTATCTTCCAATCACATTACAACGTCATACTCTATGAAAAATGAACTTTTATTCTCTGCTGCTGCTTTCTTGTGCCTGATTTCCGGCATGGCGAAAGCACAAAATCCCATTATCCGCGACCAATTCTCCGCCGACCCCACGGCAAAAGTTTTTGAGGGAAAGGTGTATCTTTATCCCTCTCACGACATACCGAGTCCCATAGAGCGGCTGAAGGAATGGTTCTGCATGGCAGACTACCATGTCTTCTCGTCCGTGAATCTGACGGATTGGGAAGATCACGGCGTGATCGTCAGCCAAGAGCGTGTCCCTTGGGTACAACGCGATTCTTACTCTATGTGGGCGCCCGACTGCGTTTACAAAGACGGTAAATATTATTTCTACTTCCCTTCCACTCCCCGCGGTCAGGAGAAGGGGTTTGCTGTGGGAGTGGCTATTGCCGACCAACCTTACGGTCCCTTTATGCCGCAAATGCGATCTATAAAGGGAGTGAACGGCATTGACCCTTGTGTATTGATAGATACGGACGGACAGAGCTATATCTATTGGGCAGGAGGCGGCATGTCTGTGGCAAAATTGAAGGATAATATGACTGAATTGGCTTCAGAACCTGTGCAAATATCAGGTTTGCCCGATGGATTTAAAGAAGGTCCTTTTGTCTTTAAGCAGGCAGGAAAATACTACTTCACCTTTCCTTGGGTAAAAGACAAAACGGAAACATTGGCTTATGCTATGGGCGACAGCCCGATGGGGCCTTTTGAATTTAAGGGAGTTATTATGGATGAATCGCCAACGGGTTGCTGGACAAACCATCACTCCATCATAGAATATAAGGGGCAATGGTATCTTTTCTACCACCACAACGATTATTCGCCGACCTTCGACAAGAATCGATCGGTTCGTGTCGATTCGCTCTCATTTAATGCCGATGGTACTATCCGTAAGGTGATTCCTACACTGCGTGGCGTCGGGATTACGGATGCCCGCACACGCATTCAAATAGACCGTTACAGCAGCATCAGTCCCCGCAGAACCTCTATTGCTTTTTTGGATGAAAACGATAAATTCCAAGGCTGGAAAGTAATCTTCAACAGAAAGGATGCTTGGCTGCAATACAATGGGGTAGACTTTGGCAGTGAAAAAGTACAGGAAATGACTGTACGTGCCCGCTCTTTATCGGGCGGAACGCTGCAAGTGCGTACCGGGAAAAACGGCGAAACGATAGCGACTGCCACGATTCCCACCAGTAAGGATTGGGCGGAAATTCGTGTGCCTGTTGCATCGGCTCCTACGGGAAAACAAGATTTGTATGTATCACTTCAAACAGGTTCAAAGGTGGAAGTAGACTGGATAGGGTTCGATGCGCTGCCATGGGTAGAAGGAGCATTTAAAACCCATAAGTATCGTAACCTGTTGGCTGAAGCAGGTTATAAGCAGGATGAGATTGACGCCAAACTGAAGGAGGTGTTCGATGATGTGTTCAATGGACCCAATAAGGTATATTTTGAAGTGGGCGATTCCATGGCGTATATCAGCGACGTTAAGAACCATGATGTGCGTACCGAAGGTATGTCGTATGGGTTGATGATTGCCGTACAGTTTGACAGGAAAGATATTTTCGACCGTTTGTGGCGCTGGGGAACACGATATATGCAGCATCAAGACGGTCCTTTAAAAGGATACTTTGCTTGGAGCTGCAAAACCGATGGTACGCGCAACGCGCAAGGTCCGGCTTCGGATGGAGAACTTTATTATGTCACCTCTCTTATCTTTGCTTCCAACCGTTGGGGCAACGATACCGGCATCGATTATTTGGCAGAAGCCCAAAATATATTAGACTGCTCCATGCTGAAAACCGGAATGGATCGCGTGGCTCCCTTCATCAATATCGAACAGAAGTTGATTACATTCACCCCCGATCCTTGGGGAGACAGATATACAGACCCGTCCTACCACCTGCCCGCATTTTATGAAGTATGGGCAAGATGGGCAAACGACGGCAGAGCAAACTTCTGGAGAGAATGTGCCCGCCGGAGCAGAGAATATCTACATCGCAGCATCCATCCGGTGACAGGGCTTAATCCGGACTACAATAATTATGACGGAACTTTGATGGGAAGCAACCGAATCATTGGCGACGCTTTCCGCTTCGACTCTTGGCGTGTGCCGATGAATATCGCTTTGGACTATTCGTGGGCATGCGAGGACATGAAATGGCAACAGGAGTATGGAAACAAAATACAAAATTTCCTTTATAGCCAAGGCATAGATACTTTCGTTGATCAATATAACGTAGACGGTACTCAAGTAAAAGAGATTTTGGGAGCCGGCGGATATAAAGAACTGCGGCACTCTTTGGGATTGGTCGCTACTGCGGCAGCTGTATCTCTGACTTGTACACACCACAAAAGCCGTGAGTTCATAGAGCACTTTTGGAATGCCAAACATGTTCCTTACGAAGACGGTTATTTTGATGCTTACTATGACGGACTGCTCCGACTGTTTGCTTTCATGCATCTGAGCGGAAATTATCAGATTATTTTCCCTGTTTCTAAATAATAATTATTAAAACAAAAAAGCAATGAAGAAATTATTTGTAACAATGGCCTTGACCATGGTATGTGGTCTGGCATCAGCACAATTTGCAGGCATCATGCGCGGTGGAGAACCCGAAAAGTTGCCCGATGGCTTCAAACCTGCATCTACCAACATCATGATTGCCAACTATCCGGCAGTAAATGCCCAAACGCGTCAAGTAATGTTCAAAGTTAACGCACCCACCGCACAGAAAGTACAAGTGGATCTGGCAAACAAGAAATACGACATGGTGAAAGACGACAAGGGTGTGTGGACATGCACCTCCGACCCGCAGGTGGTAGGCTTCCACTACTATGCCATTGTGATTGACGGCGTATCGGTGATGGACCGTAACACCGAATCTTTCTTCGGAAGCAACTGGGAATCGTCGGGCGTGGAAATACCCGAAGGACCGGAAGGCAACTACTACCGCTTCAACAAAAACATCCCCCACGGACAAATACGCTCGATCTATTACTGGTCGGACATCAACGGGTTGGAACGTCACATCAACGTGTACGTACCCGCCGGTTACGATGAGAACCTCAACACCCGCTATCCGGTGCTCTACTTGGTACACGGCTGGGGTGAAGACGAAAACGGATGGTCGGTACAAGGACACATGGCAAACATCATGGACGGGCTGATTGCAGCAGGTAAAGCCGTTCCGATGATTGTGGTAATGCCC
Source organism: Prevotellaceae bacterium (assembly GCA_031262085.1). Classification (GTDB taxonomy): domain Bacteria; phylum Bacteroidota; class Bacteroidia; order Bacteroidales; family Bacteroidaceae; genus Bacteroides. The sequence goes on along the minus strand of JAISIN010000116.1, from coordinate 17,850 downwards.
AGCGGCGATATCAAAACCAACTCCGACGTACGCACAGCCTCGGGCGACGTAACACAGATCTTCGCCAAGAACCTCGTTCCTTATATCGACAAAACTTTCCGCACGAAAGCCAATAAGCAGAACCGTGGCATGGCAGGTTTGTCGCGCGGCGGTATGCAAACCACATCGACCGTATTTGCCAACATGGATATGTTTGGTTGGATGGGTACGTTCAGCGGCTTTGGCGGCGGCAGACGTGGTGAAGCTCCGAATGTAGAAACGATGCACAACGGCGTATTCAAAGATGCTGCCAAGTTCAACAAGGAGATGAACCTGCTCTTCATCAGTACGGGAACCGAAGAAGGACGTCCCACAGCTGCCGTTGAAGCACTCAAAAAGCACGGCATCAACGTGGTTTACCACGAATCGCAAGGCACCGCACACGAATGGTTGACATGGCGCAGAGCATTGAATGAGTTCGCACCGCTCATCTTTAAATAAAAGTATGTAGCAGGATACGAAATTTGATTGATAACGAAAAAGCCCGCAGAAGCGACATTCTACGGGCTTTTTTGCGTATCTCGAATAGTTCGCGTATCTTTGCAGCCTCGTGTATTCTAGTCACCACGTAAAAAACAAGAAATGAAAGAAAAAGTATCCGTTCCGTTTATGTTGCTGGGCATCCTTTTCAACGTATGCCTGATCGCTGCCAATCTTCTCGAAACCAAAGTCGTACAAGTAGGTTCCCTTACCGTAACTGCCGGATTGTTGGTTTTCCCCGTATCTTACATTATTAACGATTGTATCGCCGAAGTGTGGGGATTCCGCAAGGCGCGTCTCGTCATTTGGACAGGCTTTGCCATGAACTTCTTTGTGGTTGCGCTGGGGTTGGTAGCCGTAGCGTTGCCTGCTGCTCCTTTCTGGGAGGGTGAAGCGCATTTCAATTTTGTGTTCGGCATGGCGCCCCGCATTGTTGTTGCCAGCCTGATCGCTTTTTTAGCCGGTTCGTTCCTGAATGCCTACATCATGAGTCGCATGAAGGTGGCAAGCAACGGACGACACTTCTCAGTGCGCGCCGTTGCTTCGACAGTGGTAGGCGAAACAGCCGATTCGCTGCTCTTCTTCCCGATAGCTTTCGGCGGCATCATCCCTTGGAAAGAATTGCTGGTGATGATGTTGTTGCAGATGGTTTTGAAGTCGATGTACGAAGTCGTTATTCTGCCGGTTACCGTTCGGGTGGTGCGATTCATCAAACGTGTCGACGGCAGTGATGTGTACGATAACAACATATCTTATAATATATTAAAGGTGAAAGAGGTATGAATAAAGAGACAGCATTGGTCGTATTCAGTGGCGGACAAGATTCTACCACTTGCTTGTTCTGGGCAAAACAGACGTTTAAACAGGTGCACACTCTGAGTTTTCTGTACGGACAGAAGCATCAAAAGGAGGTAGAGCTTGCTGCTGCCATTGCCCGACGTGCCGACGTCGGTTTTGATACTATGGATATCTCATTTATCGGCAGCTTGGGGCACAACTCGCTCACCGACCCGACCATCGCGATGGACGAACAGCAACCCCACGGCAGTTATCCCAATACGTTTGTGCCCGGACGTAATCTGTTCTTTCTGAGCATTGCTGCCGTATATGCCCGCGAACGCGGAATCAATCACATTGTCACCGGAGTGTCGCAAACCGATTTCAGCGGATATCCCGATTGTCGGGATGCCTTTATCAAGTCACTGAATGTGACGCTGAATCTGGCAATGGATGAACAATTTGTCGTTCATACGCCGTTGATGTGGCTTGATAAAGCCGAGACATGGGCGTTGGCAGATAGCTTGGGAGTGCTCGATGTGGTGCGAAACGATACACTGACCTGCTACAACGGCATACCGGGCGATGGATGTGGACACTGCCCTGCTTGCAAGTTGCGCCGTGAGGGATTAGAAAAATATCTGAAAATAAAAGAAGCTAAAGAATCAAGCGAGAAATGAAAGAGAAACAACTGACCCTGCTGGGTAGAACAACGGAGTATAAACACGATTATGCTCCCGAAGTATTAGAAGCCTTCGATAACAAACATCCTGAACACGATTACTGGGTACGTTTCAACTGTCCAGAGTTTACCAGTCTGTGCCCGATAACCGGACAACCCGATTTTGCAGAGATACGCATCTGCTATATACCCGATATAAAAATGGTGGAGAGTAAGAGCCTGAAGCTTTATCTCTTCAGCTTCCGTAATCACGGAGCGTTTCATGAAGACTGCGTTAACCTGATTATGAAAGATCTGATACGCTTAATGAACCCCAAGTACATCGAAGTAACCGGCTTGTTTACACCGCGCGGAGGCATCTCTATCTATCCGTATGCCAATTACGGTCGTCCCGCCACCAAATACGAGTTGATGGCGGAACGACGACTCATGAGTCGCGATTGACCCGACTTATTTCAAGATACCGGGCAAGTTGTCTCTTCCCCAGAAGTAGTACACCAGCAGACCGATCCAGCTGGTAATCAGCACCAGAATAATCACCAGTAGTCGTTTCACCGCATCCACGCTTTTCCAGCCCCATATTTCGAGAGCTGCTTTGATTGCCAGCACAATGCCGATAATCCAAATAATCATTCCAATCATTGTAGTATTATTATTAAATAGTTTTTTGGAATTAACAAAAAAATGGAGGCTACTGTTCAGCGGTCATAAATAATAAATGTTACTTTTGCACACTTAAAATGTGCACTTTATTAAAGTTAATGCGTTTATGCTTATGATACTTATCATTGACGACGACATATCGGTTCGTTCCTCCCTTTCATTCATGTTAAAACGGGCAGGCTATGAAATCACTGCCGTTTCCACCCCCCGCGAAGCCATTGAGTTGGTGCGTTCGGTTGCACCATCGCTCATCCTGATGGATATGAACTACTCTCTGACCACTACCGGCGAGGAGGGACTGACCCTGCTGAAACAGGTTAAAGTGTTCCGTCCCGAGGTACCCGTTATTCTAATGACGGCATGGGGGAGCATTCAGCTTGCCGTGCAGGGCATGCAGGCAGGGGCGTTCGATTTCATCACCAAGCCATGGAACAATGCCGCCTTGTTACAGCGCATCGAAACGGCGCTGCAACTATCGGTGCCGCCCAAGGAGATACCGCAAGAGGCAAGTCGCATCCTGATACGCAGCAACATTATCGGTAGGTCGACAGCCTTGACAGAGGTACTGAATACCGTAGCCCGCATCGCCCGTACCAATGCCTCGATATTGATAACCGGCGAGAGTGGTACCGGCAAAGAGCTGATAGCCGAAGCCATCCACCAAAACAGTCAACGATCCAAGCAGCCGTTTGTGAAGGTCAATCTGGGTGGAATCTCACAAAGCCTCTTCGAGAGCGAGATGTTCGGACACAAGAAAGGAGCTTTTACCGACGCCGTGACCGACCGTGTAGGGCGATTCGAACTGGCAAACAAAGGCACAATCTTTTTGGATGAAATCGGCGATCTGGATTTTTCCTGCCAAGTGAAGCTGCTGCGTGTGCTGCAAGACCAAACGTTCGAAGTGCTGGGCGACAGCCGTCCACGCAAGGTAGATGTGCGCGTGGTGTCGGCTACCAATGCCGATTTGCGACGGATGGTGAGCGAGCATACTTTCCGCGAAGATCTGTTCTATCGCATCAACCTCATCACCATTCATCTGCCTGCATTGCGCGAGCGGCGCGAAGACATCCCGTTGTTGGTGCGCCATTTTGCCGACCGACAAGCCGAAATCAACGGATTACCACCAACCGAGTTCTCGTCGGATGCGATCGACTACCTGTCGCGCTTACCTTATCCGGGTAATATACGTGAGCTAAAGAATCTGGTAGAACGCACCATCCTAATCAGCGGCAAGCAGGTGCTTCATGCTTCCGACTTTGATGCAGCCAACTTTCGTCGCGACGAGTCTGCAATAACAACCGATACCGCATCAATGCCTACCGATTTGACCCTCGACGAACTGGAACGTCAAGCCATACTCCGCGTACTGGAACAACATAAAGGTAACCTGTCGCAAGTAGCTGCTACACTGGGATTAAGCAGGGCTGCACTCTATCGCCGGTTAGAAAAACACGGCATCAACTATAAGGCATAAATAACAAAGACAGAATAGGCACTTATTACAAAAAAGAAGGCCTAATAAGCAAATTTATTCTTTGAACATGCGGCTATATTTCTTTAATTACTTACCTTTGCGCCATTGAGAGTATGATATAGTAAAAAATAGCAGACACTATGCTGACACATACCTATCAGATCGCTTCGCATCAAATGATGAGGAAACTTCTTATGATTACTTTTGTTAGTTGCCTTGCAGTACTTCCTGCACAAGCCAACGGACAGGCGGATCATATTGATGCAACCTCTCCCGCTTCCTCCCTCTCTTTTTTGCAACGCCATGCCGAACCTATTACTCTCTCTTTATCGGTAGCGGTGGTGGCATTGTTGACTGCCCTGATTATGTCGCGCATCCATGTATCCCGCCTGCGTCGCGAAAGCAGAAAGTCGAACGTGCTGTTGCTTGAAAATATCCTCGACAATCTGCCTATTGCGGCTAAAGTGAAAGATGTATCCAACGACTTCCGTTACATCTTTTGGAACAAAGAGTCTGAGATTATCTTTGAATGCACTGCCAACGAAGCCATCGGAAAAACCGACTTCGACGTATTGCCCGAAGCAGCCGAAGCCATACGCGAAGAAGACGAACGTTTGGTGGAAAACGGCGAACCGCAATGGGGCATTCGTCGCTTCTACAATAAAAGCAATGAAGAACGGTTTACCTTTCAGAATAACAACTGTGTTACGTTACCCGACGGGCGCAAGTGGATTGTCTTTACAGCTTGGGATGTTACCGAAACCAAACAGTTGGAGCGAAGCTTGAAACAAACCAAAGAGGCTGCCGAAGAATCTAATCGCATTAAATCGGCATTTCTAGCCAACATGAGCCACGAGATACGAACACCGCTGAACGCCATTGTAGGATTTTCGGGCATTATGGCAGGAACGGAAGAGCTGACTGCCGAAGAACGAAGAGAATACAGCTCTATCATCGAACTCAACAACACCTTATTGTTACAGCTTATCAATGATATGCTCGACTTGGCAAAGATTGAAGCCGGTACACTGGAATTTACCTACTCCAGCGTTGACATTAACAAAATGATAACCGAAACCACTCAAGCTGCTATCCGGAACAATCATAATCCTGCTGTGGAGATTCACATGGAAGCACCTCTACCCAAATTATTAATATATACCGACCAACGACGCCTACTGCAGGTATTAAATAACTTTATCAATAATGCTATGAAGTTCACGAACGAAGGCAGCATCACTATTGGCTATAATCTGCCCGAAGGTGGACATATCCGATTCTTCGTAACCGACACCGGTATAGGAATACCCGAAGGTAAAACAGAAGAGGTTTTCAATCGTTTTGTAAAACTCAATTCCTTCAAACAAGGTACGGGGTTAGGACTTGCCATATCGCAAAACATTATCAAAGATCTGCAAGGAAAAATAGGCGTGGATTCGGTCTACGGAAAAGGGTCGACCTTTTGGTGCACATTGCCCTATGATAGAGTGGATGCGCATAAATCCATCATGCCGTAAATCTTGCTTATTTTAACCTGCCTTAAATATCGTGAAGAATGACAATGTGAAAAGAAATAAAACTATTTATTTAAATAAGCGAAACGAGTATGAATAAACATCTCATGTATTTCCTGTTGACAACGCTACTGTCGGTGCTGACAAACACCACATTTGCCCAGGTTGCAGTGAAAGGACAATTAGTGGATGCAGACAATGGCGATCCGCTGATTGGAGCATCGGTTACAGTTGAGGGAACAACGCAAGGAGCGATAACAGACCTTGATGGTAACTTCTCTCTGAATGTGGCACGAAACGCCACCCTAACGTTCCGCTATGTCGGATTTAAAGATCTTAAACAGAAAGTTACAGGAAGGGGAGAGCAGATTGATTTGGGCATTCTCCAAATGATCCCCGATGCTGTAAGCCTGAGCGACGTGGTTATCACCTCGCCTGCCATTGCACGCAAAACGCCGATTGCCATGTCGTCTATCTCTCCTGCATTTATAGAGGAGAGACTCGGTACTGCCGATCTGCCTGCCGTGCTGAAGGCTACACCCGGTATCTATGTCAGCCGCGACGGCGGAGGTTTTGGTGATACCAAGGTAAATCTGCGCGGATTTAAGTCGGAGAACGTAGCTGTCATGGTGAACGGTGCCCCGATGAACGACATGGAATGGGGTGGCGTCTATTGGAGCAACTGGGCCGGACTGGCAGATGTCGCCAGCAGCATACAGGTGCAACGCGGTATTGGCGCCTCCAAAGTATCGGCGCCCTCGGTAGGAGGTTCGATTAATATCGTAACCAAAGCCACCGACAATAAACGGGGCGGGTTTATTAGCTACGGCGTGGGCAACGACGGATATAATAAGGTGTTGTTTACCGTATCTACCGGACTGACCAAAGACGGATGGGCTATCACCCTGCTGGGTGGTAAAACATGGGGCGACGGCTACGTACAAGGCACCGAGTTTGTCGGTTACAACTATTTTCTCAACGTTACCAAACGATTCGGCGACAAACACGAACTACGATTCACCGCTTTCGGCGCTCCGCAATGGCACAACCAACGCAGCAGCTACGACGGCTTGACCATTCAAGGATGGCAAGAGGCACAGAAGTATATGGAGCCGGGTGAACAGTATCGCTACAACCCCACTTACGGCTTCGGCAAGAACGGCGAACGTAAAACATCTGCCAAAAACCAGTATCATAAGCCGCAGATTTCACTCAATCATACGTGGCAAATCAACAACACCTCATCGCTGAGCAGCGTGCTCTACATGTCGATAGGCGACGGATGGGGGTATAAGGGGCAAGGTACCAGCGCCTATTCCAGCTCTTGGTATGGCTCGAGCAACGGTGTGTTAAATACCACTTTCCGTAACGCCGACGGTACTTTTGCTTACGACAAGATACAAGACCTGAACGAACAAAGCGAAAGTGGTTCGCAGATGGTGATGTCTGTATCGAAGAACCAGCACAAATGGTGGGGGTTGATTTCAACCTATACCAAGGAGTTGAACGACCAGATCAATTTCTATGCCGGTATCGACGGACGCTACTATATCGGCACACACACCAACCAGATTATCGACCTTTACAACGGTAGCTACTATATCGACCGCTATCGCGCCAACGTGAAAGCCGAAAACTATGCCGGTGCAGGAACCGACGGCTTCAAAAACAAAAAACTCTCGGTGGGTGATGTTGTAGAGCGTGATTATGACGGACACGTGGCGCAAGGCGGCGTTTTCGGTCAGGCTGAATATGATAATGAACAACTGAGTGCTTTTGTCTCGGGTTCGTTGAGTCATACGAGCCAGTGGCGTTATGGTCGTTTCTTCTATGACAAGGATCATGCTAAATCTGAAACAGTCAGCAAAATAGGCTTTACCTTGAAAGGTGGCGCAAACTATAATCTGAACGAGAATCACAATGTGTTTGCTAACGTTGGTTACCTCAGTCGTGCGCCTTTCTTCTCGGGCGGCGCATTCTTGTCGAGTGCATCAAGCAATGCGATCAATAAGGAGGCTGTCAACGAAAAGACACTCACTTTCGAGGTGGGCTACGGTTTCCGCTCGCGTACATTGACTGCCAACCTGAATGCTTATCACACCCGCTGGATAGACAAGACGATGGCAAGGATGTTCGAATATACTGCCAATGGCAATCTCGACCGAGGCACCATCAACATGACCGGTGTAAACTCCACGCACGAAGGTATTGAGCTGGAGATGCGCTATAAACCGATCAACTGGATAGAGGCTACCGGTATGCTATCCGTTGCTAATTGGGAATGGACAAACGACCCCATCGGCTATCTGTACAGCTCGGGTGGCGAACCGCTAACCGGCGACTATGGCATCGCTTCGGGCGTAGGTGCTCCCGACCATGCCAAGGCTGTTATCATTCAGAAAGGCGTGAAAGAGGGCGGTTCGGCACAGATGCAGGCTTCTGTCGGCGTCAATGTTTACCCGATGAAAGGATTGCGTCTCAGTTTAGACTGGTTGTACTTCGACAACAACTACTCGGATTTTGCCATGTCGAGCAGTGACCTGATCTTGGGCGGCGAGAAGCGTTACGAAACGCCGTGGAAGATACCTGCCTACTCGCTCTTCAACCTGAGTGCCGCCTACTCGTTCGATATGGGCGGTATGAACGCTACACTCTCGGGTAATATTGAGAATATCTTCGATCAGGACTACATCGAATCGGCTTACGACGGTGGCGACCATACATGGAAGTCGGCATACCGCGTCTTCTACGGGTTCGGTCGTAACATGTCACTCCGTCTTAAAATTAACTTCTAAACACAGTGAGCGAATATGAAAAGAATCAATAAAAACTTGTTGCTCTCTGCCGCCACTGCACTGATGATGCTGGCAGGATGCGATTATAATGAGCACAACTTCGATGGTTTGGTGGAAGGTCCGCAACCTTCGGATGTCAAGCGGGTGGAATATACGCTGACTGCCGACGACTATGGCACCATTGCCAACAATAACACCAATAAGGACATTGCCGCTGCTGCAGGTTTGTCCGACGAATTGGCTGCCCTGAAGACCAATCGATACTTTACCGACGCGATTGATGCGGCTACCTATATGCCGGCGTTCATCGCAGCAAAATGGTTCACTGCCGACGAAGGTTCGTCGGTAAAGGTGACATACGATAAGGCTACTCAAGTGCCCGAGTATGTAGCAGGCGTAAAGGCTGCCGGCGCATATACGCTGACGGCTTCCGATTATGCGGCAGCATGGGATGAGCTGTCGGTTGCCTATTTCACCCCCTCCAAACCTGCCGCTACCTACCTGCCCCGTATACTGAAATCGGTAGTGACCGATGCTGCTGCGGGCGACTATGTGGCGGTGAAATATCAATACTCTTCGATAGACCCCTCGGCGGGCGGCGATGTCGACAGCTACAACAAAATAGCAGATGCCGTAGAAGGTCCCAACGGCGATTATAACGTCAAAGGGAATGTGGTGGCTACCTATATGCGCGGCTTCCTGTTGAGCGACGGAACCGGCACCATCCTTGTTTACACCGATGCGCGGACTTTTACCAATGTATATATAGGCGATGAGGTAGCAGTAAAAGGCGCCACAAGCGAATATGCCGGTTTTAAACAATTTGGCAAAACGTCCGAAATCACCAAGCTGGCTCAAGGCACTAAATTCCCTACCGTAAACTATGAAGAGCTGAATGCTGCTGCCATGGATGCCTATCTGAACAATCCGGTATTGAAACCGGTGCAGTTTACGGGCACATTGAGCGTATCCGGTTCTTATTACAACATATTGATAGACGGTGCTGCTACCGCCCAAGGCAGCTTGTCGTATATACAACCGGGTATGTGCGACCCTTCGCTGAACGGAAAGAAGATTATCGTATACGGCTATTCCATCGGTACAAGCAGTGGTAAATATGTCAATGTGATGGCAACCCATATCGTTGCAGCCGAAACGCAAGATACACATGTCAGCGTAGCCGAAGCGGCACTAAGCGATCCGGGAGACTATACCGTGCAAGGTATCGTGCTTGCCGTAAACAAGCAAGGTTTTATGTTTAGCGACGGTACAGCCACCATGCTCTATTACAACCGCGACGGCGTTGAGGTCGCAAAGGGCGATATTATAACTGTGTCGGGAACGACTTCTACTTATAACAACTTCCGTCAATTCCCGGCGGCAGCAACCGTCGCCAAGATAGGCGAAGGCACTGTCACTTATCCTTCTCCGCGTGCCTTAGAGGCTGCCGACATGGATGCCTACTTGGATGCGCCCTATATTCAGTACGTGCAATTCCATGGGATACTTTCCATCTCGGGCAACTATTATAATGTGATTATCGAAGATGCCACCACCGCTCAAGGCAGCATTGCCTATCCGCTCGACGGAGATGTTAACCCTGAGCTGAACGGTAAGGAAGTGGTGGTTACCGGTTACTCCATGTATATGAGCGGCACCCGATATGTCAATGTCACAGCTACGTCGGTCGTTGAGCTGGTTGCCACCAAAGCGATGTCGGCTTCTACGCGCGCTTCGGCTGCCGAAGAGACACGCTATGCCATGTATCAATTCGACGGAACGTCGTGGGCAGCTGCTGCCGATATGACGATGGTCAATCCTGCCGACTATGCCAAGATGGGCATTACAGGCAATTGCTTCTCCTCTTCGGTTAGCCCCGATAACTATTTGCCGCAATTCATGATGCAGGCATATCCGTATGCACAAGAAGAAGAAGTGAAGAGCGCTGTTTACTTCTATGGTTCCGAAGGAAGCATCGGCATCGATCCATATATCTATACCGCAGGCGCTTGGAAGAAGAATGCCGTAGAAACCACTGTCGACCAGTTCGTCTATTCGGGCGGTAATTGGAATTACGACCCCAGCGTGGTAATCGAGCTGCTGCCCACCAAGAATGAGCTGACTGTACTTTACATGCAGACGGCAACCGACTGGGTGTGGGAGAATATTGATCAAAAGATGGGTGTCACGGAAAAGGGAAAAGGCTACGTCACCAGCTACGGCAACAACGACTATTACAGCGGTTGCTCGGCATACTATGGCAACGTAGACATGCGTGTAGACAAAGCCCGCGCGCAATATGCTGCCGGTTATGAAGGTTTGGATGATGCTGCGGCTTTAGCTTTGATGGAAGAGCATCTAATTGAGGTAATGGCTCCCACATTGAGTATTTTGAATCCCGATGCTGTTCCGGTACCCGGTGTTGAGGTGCACTATACCATCAAATTGGGTATCTATACGGGCGTCAATCTCACCGGGTGTACCCACCAATTGGTTTACAAAGTGGTGGATAAAGGAAAGTTTGAGTATGTAGACGGTTCGTTACAACCGTTATAATCTCGGAAGATTCCAAAACAAAGCTCAAAGCATGAAAGCCGATAGTCACCTAAACGTGACAATCGGCTTTCATGCTTTGAGCTGCTTATCTTCCTTAATGGACAAACTCCCTTAGCCAATCGGGAAACTCCTTGAAGTGTTGCGACGGCGATACTGCCAGCAGCGGCGAGTGAATCATTTGTATATCGGCATTTGGAACCACCTTTTTGTAGAGCACTACCTTGATTCGCTTTTGTATGCACGCCAATGCTACGCCGAAAGACTCCATGTCGCACAGTTGCAGAATGGCAGCGTTGCTTGGCGTAATCTCGGGCACATAGTTCATGCTTTGCATAATTTGGTAACGATTGCCCCAGATATGGAGCAGATGTGCATTTTGATTGTAGTAATCGGGCAAGTTGAAATCGTATTGCATGATGGTGGCAGGATGCACCACACTTCCTTCCTTGAAATGACGGCTGTCGGCTACGCAGAACCCTGCATTGACAACCCATGTCGGCAGATCGGTAGTCCGGTTGAAATAGTCATTGCAGGTGATGGCTGCTTGCAGATAACCTATTCCCACGCATCTCACTTCGATGTACAATCCATCTCCGGCGTATGCGCGGTATTCATTGTCGGACAAATGCTTGCCGGTTTCATCCTTCTCGGCAGGAGCGAAACTCTTTTCCATCTCCTCGCAAATCAGCAAGAACTCTTTCTTTGTAGCGATAGCTACTAAGACTTTCTTATTCTTCATGATAGTATCGTTTTAATTTTGTGCCTCAAAGATAGTTGTTTTCCAACGAAAAACAACTATTTAATCAGAATAAACAATGCTAAGCTTTTCCACTACCCTATCACACCTGCTCACCGTCTGCTCCTCTTCCGAGAACTCGGCGCCAATCTTCACTACTTTGCGCGTACCGGCTGAATAGGGAATGGCATATCCTTTATCATTAATCTGCTGCAAGGTATCTTCGGCAGTGCTGCTGTTCATCATCTTGACAGGGAGATAAAAAAGAATCATATTAGCTTGCTTGTATTTCGCCATTTTTATATAGCTTTGTCGCCATCTACAAGCAAATGGTTAATCATCAATGCTACATCTGTATATGAAAGCAAAAATAATCTTAGGTCTACTTGCGTTTTGTTTATTGGCGGTAGATTACGCCCAAAGGATGCCGTAGTGACAGTGAAGTGAATCAATGTATCGAATATTACACTATAATACTTTTTAAAATCATTTATTTATGAAACAAAACAATCTCACCCTTGCAGAGCAGAAAGGCTTTTATAAGCTATCATGGCTTGAGCGCATCGCTGTCGGAAGCGGCGATATGGCTCAAAATTTCATTTACCAGACGGTAACCACTTATTTGCTCTGTTTCTATACCAACGTCTATGGGCTTGATCCTGCTTTTGCAGCAGCCATGTTCCTCGGTGTGCGAATCATTGATGCGATATGGGACCCGATTCTCGGAGCATTAGTCGACATGACACAAACGCGTTTCGGCAAGTATCGCGGATGGATGCTCATCATGGCTCTGCCGCTTACGGCATTAATGGTGGCTTGTTTTATCGTTCCCGATTTCGGAAAAATAGGCAAAGAAGTATATGCCTGTATCACTTACGTGGCATTGTCGATGGTATACACCACGGTGAACGTACCTTTTGGGGCATTGAATGCCGCTCTCACTCGCGACCAAAACGAAATCACCATCCTCACCACCGCCCGCATGTGGCTCGTGAATGTGGCACAAGTAGCAATTACTTATGGTGTCCCAACCATCGTAATAGCTTTCTCGGGAACCATGGATACTCCCGAAGCGAGCAGCGGCTGGCTTTCCACCATCATTATTTATGGTGTTGTAGGATTTGGAGCGTTGTTGTTCTCGTTTTTTGGAACCAAGGAACGGGTGGTGATCTCTAAGGAAGATTCGGCAAAAGTAAGAATAGCAGATCTATTTTATGAACTCAAGAACAATCCTCCGCTGGTGGTCTTGTCGCTTGTGTTCATCGTCGCTTTCGGAATCATGGCTATCGGCAATTCGGCAGGTACCTATTTTATTAAATACAACATCGGAGACGAGGGGCTTGTAGGGGTGTACAACGTCATTTCGGCGTTGCCTGCGCTTGTGATTCTTCCTTTTATGCCGTTCTTACGCAAAAAATTCGGGAAGAAAGGATTACTCTATCTTTCGCTTGTTATTTCGTTTGTGGGGTATCTGGGGTTGTTCCTGTTTCCTGCCGACCAAGTCACCGCAATTTTCATTGCGCAAACCGTCCGTTCTATCGGTTTCTGTGTAGTGGGTGCGTTTATCTGGTCGCTTATTCCGGAGGCAATCACTTACGGCGAATGGAAAAGCGGCAAGCGCGTTTCCGGCATTGCCAACGCCCTGATTGGTTTCTTCTTTAAGTTCGGATTGGCTCTTGGTGGTTTCGTTCCCGGAGTGATTTTGTCGGTTACGGGCTTTAATGCCGATTTGGCAGTGCAATCCGATGCGGCATTGTTCGGCATTCGCTTGATTCTTGGGGCAATTCCGGCTGTGCTGGTAGTGGTTTTAATATTTATTGTTTCCCGGTACCGGCTCACCGACGAACAGCTTGTGCAGTATGGAAAAGAGATCGAAGAGAAAAATCATTAATCCGACAAGTTGTAATCGGCAAGAAAGATAAAATCACACTGGACATGCTATGCCGGATCGGCGTGGAACGAATCGTAACAACTAAAATCAGGGTCTACATTGTAAGCCTCGCCAAGATTGGCGAGGCTTACAGTTTGCTACAACTTTATGCCGGTAATCGACCGGATACGCACCGACTTGCAACATCTGATAATGGCGAAGCTCCGCAAACGGAATTTGCATCTCTATCTGAAATCAAAAACAAGAAATTCTCGCCATCAATCATGCAGTATTTCTACTTTATGTACGTTTCATATAGAAAATAATAATTTCATTAAATTCAATTTAATCTATGAAAGCGAGACATAAATCAAAGTATTTACTTCTACTTGTTATTTTGCTATTCCTGCCGATTTCTGCTTGGTGTCAAACCAAATCTAAGGAGCTGCACATTCGTGCGGGCGGCGGCGCATCTTTATTAGCAGTTATTCAAAATGGAGATTCCGGTCCATCTTTTAACATCGGAGCAGAGTGGGTAAATCAACTCAGTAAGAACGGAAGGCTAACATTTGGCGCCTTTATCAGCGGGGTGAAGGGAGATTTTAATCATGACGACGATCCGAGCTTGTCCCAAAAAAAGGTTGCGGGTATGATTACCTTTCCATTGAAATACAAATTCCTTATCGGGGAATATGCCTATCTGGATGGAGGAGCCTATTTGGATATCGGTCCCGGCATCGTAATTGGTCCGGGCGTAGGATTGGGATTCGATTTCCCCATCGTGAAAAAACTTTATGTTGGTATTTACGGCAATGCCCGTCTGGGTATTGGCATTGGTGCGATGCTTAATACCAATGCCATAGCAACTCTTTCGTATAGATTTTCTCTGCAATAGTTTACTATCTACCCCCTGTCACCACGCGCCACCCTCCTTCTGTTTGAATTGAAGCACGGTGGCTGAACTATGCGGGCTGAACCCTATCTTGGTGCACCCGAAAGCGACTATCTCCCGAAATAAAATATCAACTAAGTACAAAAGAATCATATTATACATGCCTGTTTTTCGCCATTTTTATATAGCTTTGCCGCCCATATAACTAATACTTTATTTGAAATCACATATTTTATGAAACAAAACAATCTTACCCTTGCAGAGCAGAAAGGCTTTTATAAGCTCTCGTGGCTTGAGCGCATCGCTTTCGGAAGCGGCGATATGGCGCAAAACTTCATTTACCAGACGGTAACCACCTACTTGCTCTATTTCTACACCAACGTGTATGGGCTTGATCCCGCCTTTGCAGCTGCCATGTTCCTTGGCGTGCGAATCATCGATGCGATATGGGACCCGATTCTCGGCGCATTGGTCGACATGACGCAAACGCGCTTCGGCAAGTATCGCGGATGGATGCTCATCATGGCACTGCCGCTTACGGCATTAATGGTAGCCTGTTTTATCGTTCCCGACTTCGGGAAAGTGGGCAAAGAGGTGTATGCTTGCATCACTTACGTGGCACTGTCGATGGTATATACCACGGTGAACGTGCCTTTTGGTGCATTGAATGCCGCGCTCACCCGCGACCAAAATGAGATTACCATCCTCACCACCGCCCGTATGTGGCTCGTGAATGTGGCACAGGTAGCCATCACTTATGGTGTCCCCACCATCGTGATCGCCTTTGCGGGAACCATGAATACTCCCGAGGCAAGCGGCGGCTGGCTTTCCACCATCATCATTTATGGCGTGGTAGGATTTGCCGCTCTGCTGTTCTCGTTTTTTGGCACCAAGGAACGGGTGGTGATTTCTAAGGAGGATTCGGCAAAAGTAAAAGTAGCCGATCTGTTCTTTGAACTCAAGAACAATCCTCCGCTGGTGGTCTTGTCGCTTGTGTTCATCGTGGCTTTCGGCATCATGGCTATCGGCAATTCGGCAGGTACCTACTTTATTCAATACAACATCGGCGACGAGGGACTTGTCGGTATCTACAACGCCATTTCTGCATTGCCTGCGCTGGTGATTCTTCCTTTTATGCCCTATTTGCGCAAGAAATTCGGAAAGAAAGGACTGCTCTATCTTTCGCTTGCCATTTCGTTTGTGGGCTATCTGGGCTTGTTCCTGATTCCCGGCGACCAAGTTACTGCCATTTTCATCGCACAAACCGTCCGTTCCATAGGCTTCTGTGTAGTGGGTGCCTTTATCTGGTCGCTCATTCCGGAAGCAATCACCTATGGCGAGTGGAAAAGCGGTAAGCGCGTTTCCGGCATTGCCAACGCGCTGATAGGTTTCTTCTTCAAGTTCGGATTGGCGCTGGGCGGTTTCGTTCCCGGAGTGATTTTGTCGATGACGGGCTTTAACGCCGATTTGGCTGAGCAAGCCGATCCGGCACTGTTCGGCATTCGCTTGATTCTTGGGGCAATTCCGGCTGTGCTGGTGCTGCTTTTAATGTTTATCGTCTCCAAGTATCGACTCACCGACGAACAGTTGGTGCAGTATGGAGAAGAAATAGAAGAAAGAAGTCATTCGAACCGCTAATTCGTAAGAAAGCGAAGCTTCTCTGAAGTTCAAATAAGTCGCCTGTCTCCTGTTTTACCGTGCAAGCGGCATCGCAGGAAACAGGCGACCCTTGTGGTACTCACTATATAAACCTCTTATGGGGGAAAACCAAATAATCGAATTGAACGTATGATCATTCCATTTATAATCGCATTGACGATAGGTCTCATTCTTATTCTCTCGGGGTCTTGGATCCGGAAAGACCCTTCTGTTTTGGCAGGAAGCAAAGAAGGTTCGGAGCTTATTACGCCTAAGGCTTTTTATGTGGCAGGTCTGCTTACGATTCTCTGCGGGGTGATTCTTCTTCCGTTTGGAAATCCTTTATCCTTGATGGTTTTGTCAATCATTGCTGTCCCTGTCTTACTCGTATACATCAATATCAAACTCATAAGGCATAAGTCCCGGAAATTATCGAACATAGTAGTCATTGTTCTTTCTATACTATTTAGCCTGTCAATGATACTCTTCTTGTGCTGATCACATTTACCAAATCATAACTACCAAGCAATATAATGCAGGGTAGCGAAGCAAAACGCCATCGAAGCCTATTTATCTCATTTACTTTGTATAAGTTACGGATTTACCCTAACTTTGCGCAATCTTTCATCAATCATTCATTAGACATTTCCAGATATGCAAGAAAAAATAACCATCCCCTACGCCATATCCGACTTCGCCCGATTGCGAGAAGACGGTTATTATTACGTGGATAAAACGCAGTTTATTCCGCGTATAGAAAATTATATTGCTCCTACCTTTCTCCGTCCTCGTCGCTTCGGGAAGAGCCTCTACGTCTCGATGCTCTCCTATTATTACGACATCAATGCTGCCGACCGCTTCGAGCAATTATTCAGCGGCACCTACATCGGAAGCAACCCCACACCCGAACACAATAAATATATGGTGCTGCGACTTGACTTCTCCAAATTGCCGGTAGGTGATACGATGGGAGAAATGGAAACCAATTTTAATAATCTGGTTTGTCCCGTATTGGAGAGCTTTGTAAGAGATAAAAATATGTATGCCCGCTATTTTGATGGGTTTCGCTTTATCGGTGAGCAAAATCCTTCCATCATGTTGAATGAGATATTGCTCTATGTCGCCGGCAAGGGATTGCCCCGCGTCTATATCCTGATAGACGAATACGACAACGCCACCAACCAGATGGTGACTGCTTTCAAAGATACGCTCTACGATAACATCACCACCACCGACAGTTTCTTCCGTACCTTCTTCAAGAACATCAAAGCCGGATTAGGCGAGGGTACCGTGCGTCGCTGCTTCTGCACCGGTGTGCTGCCCATCACCATCGACGACCTCACCAGCGGCTACAACATTGCCGAGTTTCTTTCGTTAGAACCCAACTTTATTGATATGATGGGCTTTACACATGAGGAAGCTGCCGCTTACCTGCACTACGTCATAGACAACTATGGAGGTAAAAATAACTCGTTTGAGGAACTTTGGTCGCTTCTCATAGACAACTACGACGGCTACCGCTTCCAACCCGAAGCCCAACCGCTATTCAACCCCACCATACTCACCTACTTCTTCAAAAAGTTTACTGCCAATCAAGGCACCATCCCCAAAGAGTTGATCGACAACAACCTGCGCACCGACATCGGTTGGATGCATCGCCTGACCGACACGATGGAGAACGCCCACGAGATGCTCAACCAATTGGTCGCCGACGAAGAGTTGCTCTATTCCGAT